>CAYNLL010000465.1:0-2997 GCA_964398015.1 uncultured Opitutaceae bacterium
TGAAGTCCTTGGCAGGGTCGTGGCCCATCCGCTTGAGGGCCTGCGTCATCGCCGCCACCTCGACCAGGCGGGCCATGTCGCGCCCCGGCCTCACGTAGAGCTCGATGTGGGGCACCTTCATCCCGAGGATCTCGTAGATGTTCTCCTCGAGTCCCGTGCGCTCCTCCACCGCCTCGGGGGTCCACTCGTGGAGCGAGAGCACGAGGTCGATCCGCTTCTCGAGCCTGATCGACTTCACGCCGAACATCTCGGCGATGTTGATGATGCCGATGCCTCGGCACTCCATGTACCCGCGGTTGAGGGCGCGGCTCGACGCCATCAGCTCGCGCTCGTCGAGCAGCTTGATGATGGTGAGGTCGTCGGCGACGAGGGAGTGGCCGCGCTCGATCAGCGCGAGCGCGCATTCGCTCTTGCCGACGCCGGAGTCGCCGCGGAGCATCACCCCGACGCCCTTGACGTCCAGCGTCGTCGCATGCTCGATCGCGCTCGGGGCAAACTCGTTGTCGATGCACAGCGTCGCCAGGTTCACCAGGTTCATGGTGATCAGCGGCGACCGGAAGATCGGCAGGTTCATCTCCGACGCCACCGCCAGCATGGCGTGGGTGGCGTTGTAGTTTCTGCTGAGGACGACGCAGGGCACGCCGCGCTTGGCCATCTCCTTGAAGATCATTGTCTGGTCGAGTTCGCTGCGCGTCTTCAGGTAGGTCATCTCGGCGGCGCCGATCACCTGTATCCTCTTGTTCGCAAAATACTTAAAGAATCCCGTAAGGGCGAGCGCCGGGCGGTTGATGCTCCCCTCCCTGATGAGCCTGTGCAAGCCGGCGTCTCCGGTCACCAGCTCCAGCCTGAGCTTCTCACGGTAGGTTTCGTAGAAGTGGGCGACCGTGATGCCGTGGATGGCCTTCTGCATCCCCTCAGTTCAGCACATTCAGGGAGGGGAACGCACGGAAAAACTGGGGAGGGGACGGCCCGAGGCGACCGCTCAGAGGTTGAAATCCTCGCCCAGGTAGAACTTGCGCGCGCTCTCGTCCTGGATCAGGAACTCGCCCGAGCCCTCGGCAAGCACGCGGCCCTTGTGGATCAGGTAGGCCCGGTCGACGACCCGGAGCGTCTCGCGCACGTTGTGGTCCGTCACCACGACCCCGATGCCGCGCCCCTTGAGCTGGAGGATGATCTTCTGCACCTCGGCGACCGAGATGGGGTCGATCGCGGCGAACGGCTCGTCCATGAGAAGGAACTGCGGCCGCGTGACGAGCGCCCGGGCGATCTCGAGGCGGCGCCGTTCGCCGCCCGAGAGCGTGTAGGCCTTCTGCTTGGCGACGTGCCCCAAACCAAGCTCCTCGATGTGCTCGGCGAGGCGGGCCTTCCTCTCGCGCCGCGGAACGTGGATCGCCTCGAGGATCGCGATGATGTTCTCCTCCACGGTGAGCTTGCGGAAGACGGAGGCCTCCTGCGGGAGGTAGCCGATTCCGCGCCGGGCGCGCTCATGCATGCGAAGGCGGGTGATCTCCTCCCCGTTCAGGAGAACGCGGCCCCGCGTCGCGGGGATGAGCCCGACCACCATGTAGAAGGTCGTGGTCTTTCCCGCGCCGTTGGGCCCGAGGAGCCCCACGACCTCTCCCCCCGAGAACCTCAGGTCAACGCCGTCCACCACCGCGCGGGTCCCGTAGGTCTTTACAAGGCCTTCGGTCTGGATCGCAGGGGTGCCCATCTTACTTCTGGGGCTGGCCCTGGGCCGGGGCGTCCGTGGGCTTCGGCGCCTGGAAGCCGAGGTCCTTGATCGGCGGAAGCGTGATATGGGTCCTGTCGGTCGGGGTCCCCTCGATCACCGCCCGGCGCTGGCCCCGGTACAGGATCATCCTCGGGCCGCTGGCCGTGTAGTGCTCGCTCTCGATGCGGACGATGGGCTGCTCCGTGAGGACGATGCGGTCCTCCTCGGGGAAGACCTCGGCGCGGCCGCTCGTCGCCACCCGGTCGCCCTGGGTGATCTTCACGTGGCCCGTCGCGAGCAGGTACCTGAACTTCCCGTACTTGCCCAGGGTCGCGCTCTTGTCGCCGATGCGCGTCGCCACGACCTTGAGGAAGTCGCACTCGAGGTTGAGTCCGTTGCCCACCGCAACGACGTTGTCCCTGAAGGTGGTCGTGGTCTCGGTGTCCGTGCTCACCGACTCCGCCTGCCCCGAGCAGTCCACGGTGGTCGTCGGGGGCGCGTCGGCCGCGCGCGCCTGCGCGCCGAGGACGAGGGCGGCTGCTGCCGCCAGGAGGGGGAGGGGTCTCATTTGAGGATGTCGGGGAGCGCCGAGTGGAACACTACATGCGCGTTCCGGTTAATGAGAACTTTTTTCTCGTTGTAGAAGTACGTCCAGTCCTCCCCCTTCACCTCGATGTCGTCCCTGACCACGCGCACGGTCTGGCTTCCGCGCGCGATCTTCTCGTTGATCATGAACGTCGCCTGCGGGCTCAGGAGGACCGAGTCCACCTTCGCGTCCGGGCCGCCTGAGAACACGGTGACGTTCATCCCGGTGATGTCCACGCGGTCGGCATCCACGGGAAGGACCTCGTCGCCCCGCAGGATCATCTGCCTGTAGCCCTCCTTCGTGAAGAGGGGCAGGGTCCAGTTCCTTGCGGGGGGGGCCACCGCGATCTCCTGCGCCGACGCGCCGAGGATGCCGGCGGCGAGGGCCGCCGCTGCGCGCAGGCGTCTCTTGAGCGGGTTCACCGGGGAAGAGAACGCGCCGGCGCCTCCGGGTTCCATCCCGCGCGGCCTTTTGAGCGCAGGATAAGGTCGCAGACTTCGCGGACCGCCCCGTTCCCGGCCTGCCTGCGGGTGACGTAACCCGCGGCCGCGAGCGCCTCCGGCAGCGCGGTCGGCACGGTGATGCCGACGCCGGCCGCGGCGATTGCGGGGGCGTCGATGAAGTCGTCCCCCATGTAGGCGCAGTCGCGCAGCGCGATCCCGAGCTTGTCCGCGAGCGCGGTCAGCGCCGCGAGCTTGTC
>CAYNLL010000466.1:0-2553 GCA_964398015.1 uncultured Opitutaceae bacterium
GTAGAGGCAGAGGAGGCCGCGGTCGGCCTCGCACTCGTGATCGCTATCTACCGCCACCAGAGGAACATCCGCCTTCCTGAGGCGACGCGCCTTAAGGGCTGAACCATGGACCCCCTTCCCTTCGGCCTCTGGCTCATCCCCGCCCTGCCCCTTCTCGCCGCCGGACTCGGCGCCGTCACCCCGCGCAGCGGAAGGCGCCTCGCCGCCGGCGCGGCGATCACCGCTATGGCCGGCGCCCTCGTGCTCTCGTGCCTCGCCCTCCACCGCGCCCTCGCGACGCCCGCGGAGCATCTCTACGCCAACTTCACCTGGTTCGAGCTCGGAAATGGAGCGGTGCGCCTCGGCTGGCTTCTCGACCCTCTCAATGCCGTGATGTGCGTCATGGTGAGCCTTGTCGGTCTGCTCATCTTCATCTTCAGCCTCGGCTACATGGACAAGGATGAAAACTTCGCTCGGTTCTTCTGCTTCCTAAGCCTCTTTGCCGCCGCCATGCTGGGTGTCGTCGTCTCGAACAGCCTGCTGCTGCTCTTCATCAGCTGGGAGCTGGTCGGCCTCGCCTCCTACCTGCTGATCGGCTTCTGGTTTCAAAAGCCGGCGGCTGCCGCGGCAGCGAAGAAGGCTTTCATCACTACGCGCATCGGCGACCTGGGCTTCCTCATCGGGCTGGTCTGGCTCTATGACGTCGCGGGCTCGACGCTCTTCTACGACGGCGGCAACGGCATCCTCGAGGCGCACGTCCTCGGGGACCTGGCGACGCAGACCCTCTACGGCGGGTTCGCGGTGTCGACCGCGATCGGGCTTTTGATCTTCTGCGGGGCGGCCGGAAAGTCGGGGCAGTTCCCGCTCCACGTGTGGCTTCCCGACGCGATGGAGGGACCGACCCCGGTGAGCGCCCTGATCCACGCCGCCACCATGGTCGCGGCGGGCGTGTTTCTCATCGCGCGCGTCTACCCGCTCGTGTCGGCCGACCTGGCCATCGCCGGCGTGCCCCTTCACGCGCTGAGCGTCGTCGCAACCATTGGGGCGATCACGGCGCTTCTCGGGGCGACGATCGCGGTCGCCCAGAACGACCTGAAGCGCGTCCTCGCGTTTTCCACCATCTCGCAGCTCGGCTACATGATGCTCGCCCTAGGAGTCGGCTCGTGGGTCGCGGCGATCTTCCATCTGCTCACGCACGCCTTCTTCAAGGCCCTCCTCTTCCTCGCCGCCGGCTCCGTGATCCATGCGGCCCACCACGAGCAGGACATTCGGAAGCTTGGCGGTCTTAGCCGGACGATGCGGACGACCTTCGCCACCTTCGCCGCGGGGATGATGGCGCTCGCCGGCGTGCCGCTGTTCTCCGGGTTCTGGAGCAAGGAGGCAGTCCTGCACGCGGCCGCGCACTGGGAGGTCTCCCGGCTTCCCCTTTACGCTGGGCTGGCGGGCGTCGTCCTGACCGCGTTCTACATGACGCGCCTGCTGTGCGCCGTGTTCTCGGGCGCGCCCCGTTCCCCGGCCGCCGCGCACGCCCACGAGAGCGCCCCGGTCATGACGGTTCCCCTGATCGTGCTGGCCGTCGGCGCCGTCGCCCTCGGGTTCCTCGGGACGCCCGCCTGGCCCTGGCTGCAGTCGCAGCTGACCGGCGCATCCGTCGCCCCCCACTCCCTTCTCGAGGGCGGGGGCCTCATGGTCCTCTCGACCCTTCTGGTTGCCGTGGGGATAGGCTCCGGCTGGGCGCTCTACGGGAGAAGGCCGCCGCTCACCGCCGAGTCCGTGGACCCGCTCGCCGCAACCGCCCCGCGGCTCCTGGCCTTCCTTGCGGACCGGATGAAGATCGACGAGCTCTATGCCGCCACCCTCGGGCGCCTTAACACCTTCTGCGCGGCGCTTGCGGACTTCCTCGACCGCTGGCTCTGGGGCGGCGCGATCTCGCTCCTGGCGAGGCTCAGCGAATTCACGGGCTCGGTGAACAGCAAGGTGGACCAGGCCGGCATCAACGAGGGCTTCAATGAGGCGAGCGAGCGGATCCGCGGCGCCGGCCGCACCTACTCGGCCGCCCAGAGCGGCGAGGCCCAGGGATACCTGCGCACCCTGGCCATTGCTTTCGTCGTCCTCGCCCTGCTCGTCCTTGTCGGAGGTTCCCGATGAGCTCCCTGCCGCTGCTCTCCCTCATCATCTTTGTCCCCTGGATCGGGGCCCTGGTGCTTGCCGCGCTCCCGCGGCTCCGGCCGGGCACATGCCGCGCGCTCTCCCTCGCCTTCAGCCTCTCGACGCTCGCCCTTGGACTGGTCGTCCTGTCCTTTTTCGACTGCTCCTCTACCGGATACCAATTCGTCGAGAGGCACGCCTGGATCGCCTCGCTCAACGTCCACTACCACCTCGGCATCGACGGCCTGAGCCTGCTCCTTGTGCTCCTGACCGCTCTTGTCGCGCCCGCCTCCATGCTTTCATCCTGGCGGCAGTCGGCCGACCCGCGCCCCTTCTGCCTGCTCTTCCTGCTCCTGCAGGGCGCCGCGCTCGGCGTGTTCCTGGCCCTCGATTTCTTCCACTGGTTCATCTTCTGGGAGCTGAGCC
>CAYNLL010000466.1:2563-2995 GCA_964398015.1 uncultured Opitutaceae bacterium
CGTGCCCGCATACGTCATGATCAAGCTGTGGGGAGGGCCCGGCGCGGCGCGCGCGGCCTTTCAGTTTGTGATCTACACGATCGGGGGCAGCGCCTTCCTTCTGCTCGGCTTTGTCGCCCTCTTCGTCGCCACAGGGACAATGGACTTCGTCGAGCTCGCGCGCCTGGGGGCCGACGGCACCCTTGCGGCCCGGCTGTCCGCGCTCGGAGGCTACTGGCCGGAGGCGGTGTTCCTCGGTGTCTTCCTGGGATTTGCCGTGAAGGCGCCCCTCTTCCCCTTCCACACGTGGCTCCCACCGGCCTACTCCGAGGCACCCACGGGGGTCTCCATGTTCCTGGCCGCCGTGATGTCAAAGATGGGTGTCTACGGATTCCTCCGGGTGCTCTGGCCGCTCTTCCCCGCCCAGTTGCACGCGGCGGCGACGCCCCTCCT
>CAYNLL010000467.1:0-2989 GCA_964398015.1 uncultured Opitutaceae bacterium
GACGGAGTGCGGGCGCAAGGTTCGGGCAGTCCTTCTCGAGGATCGCCGAAAGGGGCGTGAGAAAGGTAGCGATATAGACGTCGAGCGCCGAGACTCTCGCGCCGCCCAGATACGCGTGACCGAGTCCGCGCTGGGTGACCAGGCGGTCGATTCGGGTCCGTCCGCACGCCGCGGCCTCGGGCGTGTAGCCGTAGCGCTTCGCGAGGTAGCTGCCGACTCGCAGCGGAAAGCCACGCGTTCCGTCGGTCGTGATCGTCATCGCGAGTCGCGCGTCGCGCGTTCCAGCCAATCCCGTCTTCACCAGCGATTAGTTCGAGGAGGCCTATCGTCTCAGCGCGGGCGCTGAGCTCTTCTGGCAAGAACTGGCGAGCGCGCATTTCCCAGGCCTCCTAACCAAGGTCACCCGCCTCGGAGGGCTGCAGACGACCATTATTCCCCGCGGCGCTGACGGCGCATCCCGCGAACAGGGCGCGCGCACGGTCTTGCCTGAACCGGCCGCGCGAAAGGCCCGTGGCCGAGCGAATCGCCCGCAAGCCGAAGCGAAGCATCTGGAACGGGTGCTTCGGGAATCGCAGCGGCGCGAGAAGATCTTCGAAGAGCCCGTGAGGATCGCGGAGGAAGGGCGACATGAGCCGCTCGTAGGAGCCTCCGTCCGTGCCCAGCCCAATGATGAACGCGTCTGCAACCCGACTTCACGCAGAGATGCTTCGATGGGTTCATCGGCGAAATCTGACAACATTTTTCCGATTGATGTCTGGATGGTGAATCGGATGCTGAGGGGGGCGCATTCTGGCTTACCTGGTCGCGCCGCCTGGTGGCACGTTGCCTCCCGACTTGATGGCGTGGCTCCGACGCAAGCGGTGGACAGAAGCCGCCGCCTTGGCGCCGCCGGGCACGCTCTTCGTGCCCCTCGAGCCCGATTCGCCGATGCCCCCTGTGAGCGCGTTGGCGACCAGGAAAGGGATGCGCGGGGCGACGATCAGAAGTCCACGCGCAGGCCCGTCATCGGCAGGATCGGTAGGCCGGTGCGGGCGAACTTCTGACTGTAATCGAAATTATAGACGTATTGCGTTATCAGATTGGCGCGGTTGTAGACGTTTCGCACGTCGATGTAGGCGTCGAACCTGGCGTGCTTCGTCGTCCAGAATTTGTCGAGCCGGAGGTCGAGCTGGGAGAACGCGGGGGTGCGATCGCCGAGCGTCGCGCCCGGAGTGCTGACGTAGGCGTTCGTCGTCGAGTCGAACACGCTGCCGGTGATCGCCGTGGTGGGGAAGCCGGTTGCGTATTGGAAGCGGCCGCGCACCCGAAAGTCGGCGGGCAGGGAATAGGAGAGCAGGATGCCGAGGACGTTCTTCTGGTCGAAAGACGAAATCGAAGCGGTGGTGCTGGACGAGCTGGCAAGGTTCGAGATCGAGAACGTGTAGTAGAGCCACCCTTCGAGGTGGCGCCACAGCTTCTGCTCGACGAAGAGCTCGAATCCCTCCGTGTCTCCCGAGCCGCCGTTGCTGAAGACTTGAGGGACCCGCGTTCCGCTGGAGTTGGTCGTCAGGGTGGTGCTGCGCTCGATGACGTTCGATTCGCTCACGTAGAATCCGTCACCCTCGATGGTCAGCTCCTTGGTGGGCTGATACTCGAGGCCCGCCAGATATTGCAGCGAGCTCTGGGCGGTGAGGGCCGAATTGCCGATCCGCTCCGAGGTCTCGAGGAGCGAAGGAGGCTGGTGGTAGCCACCCACGGCGGCCTTCGCCGTCAGGCGCTCGATGAAGTATCCCTTCTTGACCAGCGTCCAGCGAACGACGGCGCGCGGGTCGTAGATCGTCTCGCCGGTCTCGGAGAAATACTCGGCGCGAATGCCCGGGTAGACGTCGAAACCCTCGCCCCACCTCCACTTGGCCCCCGCGTACCCTCCAATCACACTGGCGACGGTCTGGGGCAGATTGACCACGCCGGTCCCCATCGCCTCCGGCGTGGCCGCTCCACTCACCGATCCGTCGAGTCGATTCGTCACGTACTCGAGGCCCCCGCTAAGAGTCATCCAGTCGGCCGCTTTCCACTCGAGGCTCGGGCGGAGCTGAAGGGTGCTGGTGACCACATCGAAGCCTGGGCTGTATTGCTTGTATTCGTCCTGACCCCCGCCGACGACGACGTGCGCGTTCACGCCGTAGCCGAGCTTGGAGTCCATCGTGAGGATCAGACGGTAAAATTTGGTCTCGAGCCCCGTGGTGCCCGCGGGGGGGTCGCCGGCGGCGGGATTGACGAACCAGTCGATGAGCTGGTCCTGCGACCCCACCGCGAGGAGCTGCACCTTGGTGGACGAGGACGGCTGCCAGATCCACTTGAGCTCTCCGTCGCGGTAACGCGGAAGCCCACCGAGCGAGATATCGGCGTTGTGGGGGACGACTTCGTCGATCACGCGGTCGAGCGTGCTGTACTGACCGCTTAGCGAGAGTGTCATGTTGGGCCCGAGCGGCGCGCGGACGAGGGCGCTCGAATCGGCCCAGTTCGCGTCGGCGTACCCACTTACGGAGTGAGCGAGCTCCGAGTTGGTCGACATGAGGACGAGACCGGCCGTCGCCCCGCCGTATTCGACAGGGAAGCTGCCCGGATAAACGGTTGTGGATTCGAGCAACGACGTCGGCACGATCGAACGCACCGCGCCGAAGTGGTAGGCGAGGGGGACATCGATCCCGTCGAGGACGATGCGCGTGCTCCACGGATTCTGTCCGCAAAAGTCGAGACCTCCGGTCTGGGTCACGACGGTCACGACGTCGCTGCCGGCGAGCACGGTCCCGATCGTTCCGGTCGCCCCGCCGCCGCCGAAACCCGCTCCCCCGAAGCCGCGGCCTCCCGGCCCTCCACCGGGAGGACCTCCTCCCGGAGGTCCGGCTCCGGGTGGGCCTCCCGCCGGAGGACCGCCGGCCGGTGGACCTCCGCCGCCGAAGCCGCCGCGTCCCGGGAACCCGCCCGGGCCGCCGAAACCACCTCGCCC
>CAYNLL010000468.1:0-2976 GCA_964398015.1 uncultured Opitutaceae bacterium
CCCGGGTGCGAGCCTTTGAGCCTCCTGCGAGGCGGCGAGGGCGCGCTCGTGGCTGCCGGCCTTCCCAAAGATCGCGGCGAGGGACCTGTAGGCCGCCGCGCCCCGCTTGGCGTCCGCCCTCGCGATCTCGGCCGCCTGGGCCACCGCCTTGTCGGCGTCCCCGAGCGGCCACGGCGCCTTGGCGTAGAACTCCATCAGGGCCTCCCGCGCCTCCACGTCCGAGGGGTTCTCGGCGAGGGCCCGCGTCATCGCGTCCCTCCCCTCGAGGGCGAGGCCGAGCGAGCTGTCGCGGTCCGCAAGGAGGAAACACACGCCCGCGTACTGGGAGAGGTAGTCCTCGTTCCGTGGGTCGAGCTGGACCGCCTTCCCGAGGAGGGCCTTGGAGGCGTCCAGCGACGTCGGCCCCCCGGCGCGCAGCAGCGTCATCCCGAGCAGGTACGCGGCCGCGGCGTTCGAGGGGTCGGCGGCGACGATCGTCTCCAGGAGGGCCCTGGCGTCGGCCCAGCGCTTCTGCCGGTAGAGGGCGGTCGCCTCGCCGAGGGAGGCCGGGGCCGGGCCGCACGGGGAGGGGAGGGCGCACAGCCCGGCCGCGAGCCCGGCGATCAGCCGCAAGGCCTTGGTCCCGCCGAGCGTCATCTATCAAACTTGTTCTTCAGCGCCTGGGCGACGTTGGGCGGCACGAAATGGCCGACCTGGCCTCCGAACCTGGCCACCTGCTTGACGAGCGACGAGCTGGTGTAGCTGAACTGCTCGTTCGGCATCACGAAGATCGTCTCGATCGTCGGCTCGAGGTGCCGGTTCATGAGCGCCATGTTGAACTCGAACTCAAAGTCCGAGAGGGCCCGCAGGCCGCGGATGATCGCGTCGGCCTTGTGCGCCACGGCAAACTCGACGAGGAGGCCGCCGAAGCGCGTGACGCCCACGTTCTTCATCGCGGCGACGTTGGGGACGATCATCTCTAGGCGCTCCTCCGCGGTGAAGAGGGGCTCCTTCCCCAGGTTGTCGGCGATCGCGACGGTCACGCGGTCGAAGAGCCGGGAGGCGCGGGCGAGCACGTCGAGGTGCCCGCAGGTGATCGGGTCGAACGTCCCTGGATAGATGCAGTGGCGCATGGGCGTCGGCGCGTAGGCAACAGGGGAAGGCCACCGTTGGCGAGCGCGTTCCTCTCCGATGTTGCGTTCGCGGCCCTCCGGGATGTCCTATGGCGGGTCAGGATGAACCTCCCCAACGCCATCACGCTGTCGCGGATCCCGCTCATGTTCGTGATCGTCTGGCTCATGGGCCTCACGTGGCCGGGCGCGGCGACGCTCGCCTTTGCGCTGTTCATCGGGGCCGCCGTCGGCGACTGGCTCGACGGCTACCTCGCGCGCACCCGCGGCCTCGTCTCCAACTTCGGCAAGCTGATGGACGCCATGGCGGACAAGATCATGGTGCTCGGCCTGGTGATCGCCCTGGTCGACCGGCACGAGATCCCCGTGGCGCTCGCGCTGATCACGCTGTGCCGGGAGTTCCTGGTGACGGGCATGCGCATGGTGGCCGCGTCGAAGGGCGTCGTGGTCGCGGCGGACAGCGGGGGCAAGACGAAGACCGTCACGCAGCTGATCGCCCTCGGCTTCTTTCTCGGCGCCCCGATGGTCTCCCAGGACGGCTATTACCTGTTCCATTGGGACGCCTCCCGCTTCGTCGAGTTCGTCGACAAGGTGGGCGTGGTCGTCTTCGTCGCCGGCACGGCGCTCTCGGTCTGGTCCGGCTACCGCTACATCTCGCGCAACGCCCGGCTGGTGTTCGGCGACGAGCGCTCTGGGCCATGAAGCTCGAGCAGCCCGCATGGACCGCCCAGCTGCCGACCGAGGTCGTCGTCGGCGCGGCGACGCTGGGCCCGCTGGGCAGGATGCGGGCGCCCGGGACGTGGGGCTCGCTCGCGGGCACGCTCTATTTCTACCTGTGCTTCACCTACATGGGGATCGTCGGCAGCCTGATCGCGAGCGCGATCGGCGGCTACGTCGCCGTCGCCCTGTGCGGGGAGGCGGAGCTCAGGCTGGGCAGGCGCGACCCGGGGGAGGTGATCCTGGACGAGTTCGTGGCGATGCCGCTCTGCTTCCTCGGCTGGACCTGGATCGCCCCCGCGGGGGGCCTGGCCTTCGCCGGGCTCCTCCTCGCGGGCTTCCTGCTCTTCCGCTTCTACGACATCGCCAAGCCGTGGGTCATCGACTCGCTGCAGGGGCTCCCGGGAGGCTGGGGCGTCGTGGTCGACGACACGGCGGCCGCCCTTGCGACCTGCGGGACGCTCCACCTCGCGCACGCGCTCTGGGCGCTGCGCTGAGGCCGCCGCGCCGCAACGGGACGCCTCGCGGGCGGGAGGCCCTGGCGGAGCGACGCCGGCGGAGATCGCGCCCCCTCCGGGCGGGCCGGGTCGTCCACCCGCCCGCAGGGCCGCGGGCGCCTACGCCTTCAGCAGGAAGCGCACGGCGGCATGGTAGCCCTCAAGCCCGAGCCCGGTGATCACCGCCGTGCAGGCGGGCGCCGTGAGCGAGGTGTGCCTGAACTCCTCGCGCTTGTAGATGTTGGAGATGTGGACCTCGACCGCGGGGAGATGGGCGCCCAGGAGCGCGTCGCGCAGGGCCACGCTGGTGTGCGTCAGAGCGCCCCCGTTGATCACGATCCCGTCAAACCCCGAGTCCGCGAGCTTTGCGATCCGGTCGATCAGCTCGCCCTCGTGGTTGGACTGGAAGAACTCGAGGACCGCCGCCGCCCCGAACTCCGCGCGCAGCGCCTTCTCCAGGTCGCCGAGCGTGGCGCTCCCGTAGATCTCGGGCTCGCGCTTGCCGAGCCGGTCGAGGTTGGGTCCGTTGAGGATCGCGATCTTTTTCATGGTCGGCGCCTTGCGCTAGAGGGGATTTTCGGTCGCAATGAACTCCCAGGGCAACCCAAACTTTGCGGAAACCTCCGCGGCGAGGGCCCTGACGGCGTGGACCT
>CAYNLL010000469.1:0-2972 GCA_964398015.1 uncultured Opitutaceae bacterium
CGTCGGGCGTGTGCAGCTGGTCGAGCTGGTCGCGGTCGTGGCAGTTGTAGCAGTTCTCGTTTCGGAATTTGCGTCCGTGGGCCATTGTGAGAAGCCCCTTGTGCTCCTTGGGGATGTTGACGTTGCCCGCGTCGTCGTACTCGAGCTTGACGGGGTCGTTCGCCGGATGGCATTCCGCGCAGTTTCGCATGCTGTAGATGAGGTCCGCGTGCTCCCTGGGCAGGACGACCTGGTGGGCGTCATCTAACCGGACCTCCGGCGGGCTCTCCTTATGGTGGCAGGCGTAGCAGTCCAGCCCGGAGGCGTCGCCGCCGCTCTTTAGGAGGCGCGCGGCCGAGATGCGCACGGTGTCCGGAGTGATCGCAAGGGCGTCCCTGGGGACGAGGGGAATCCGCGCCACGATGCCGGGGCGCGAGGGAACCGCCGCAAAAACAGCCGCCAACGACAGAAAGACGGCGACCAGCACGGCCAAGACTACGGGGGTTCTGCGTTCGCGATCGATCATCTGGGGTGTCGCGAGGAGTCTACGTGGCCGGGCGCCGTCAGTCTTGCTATCCGTTGCGCAACTCCCCGCATATCTTGGCCGACATTATTTTGTGCTGAGCAAACGCCGCGCAGGAAAACGCCAATATCGCGCATAGTTTCACTTGGACAGTTCGCGTCGGCAGCCCAGAGTTGTGAGGATCGACAGACAACCCATTGATCGAACGCACAATCAGCATGAAATCACACACCACCCCATTGTTTCTTGCGGCCGCGGTGCTACTCTGTGCCACGGTGGCGTACGCAGCGGACATTCCCGATAACTGGACCAAGAACTGCGCCTCCTGCCACGGCAGCGACGGCACGGGCCACACGAAGGCCGGCCGGATGGCGCAGGTAAAGGACATGAGCAGCGCCGACTACCAGAAGAAATTCACCGACGACGAGGCGACGAAGCAGATCAAGGAGGGCCTGAAGGACCCGGCCACGGGCAAGGAGAGGATGAAGGCATTTGGCGACAAGTTTACCGATGCCGACGTGAAGGCCCTCGTGGCTTATGTTCGCACGCTTCAGAAATAACGCCCTCGTCTGCCTGGCGGTGGCGATGGCCGGCTGTTCCGACAAGGAGGTCACGGCCTACCGCGTCCCCAAGGACCCGGCATCTGCACCCGCGGCGCCGGCCGCGGAGTCGCCTGGCGCTTCCGCGCCTGCCCTTGAGTGGAAGGTCCCTGCCGGCTGGCAGGCGCAAGCCGTGAGCGGGCTGCGTGCGGCGAGCTTTCTGGCGCCGGGCCCTGGGGGCGCCAGCGCCGATGTATCGGTGGTCACGTTCACGGGGGCAGGTGGCGACGCGCTCGCGAACATTAACCGCTGGCGCGGGCAGCTCCAGCTGGCGCCGATCGGCGCCGACGCGCTGGCGTCCGCGGTGAGCGGCCTCGACGGGCCGGCCGGACATTTCGCGGTCGCCGACCTCAGCGGCGAGGCCGCCCAGGGCAAGGAACCGGTTCGGATCCTGGGGGCCTGGATCGAGCAGCCAGGGCGGGTTTGGTTTTTTAAGATGATGGGTCCGACGGGAGCGGTGGAGTCCCAGAGGGATGCCTTCTTCTCCTTCCTCAGTTCCTTCGCCCCGGGGGCCGCACCCTCCGCCGTGGCCCAGGATGGCCCCAAGCTGGGAGCCAACACCAACGACCTTCCGCGCGCGAACTTCGCCGTGGCGGCTACCGATGCCGCTGACCAGTCCTCGCTGCGATGGCAGGCCCCGCCGGACTGGATGGCCAAGCAGGCAACGGCCATGCGCAAGGGAAGCTACGCGATCGGCGACGCCCGCGCATCGGCGGACCTTGCCATCACAGCCTTTCCCGGAGACGTCGGGGGATTGGCTGCCAACGTTAACCGCTGGCGCGGGCAGGTGGGACTCCCGCCGGTCGCCGACTCGGATATGGCGACCGCGACCGAGGCATTCGACGCCCACGGGCTCCATTTCACGTTGGTGGACGTCGCCGGTCCAAGCCCTTCCGGCCAGCAGCGGATTCTCGCAGCTCTTGTGCCGTGGCAGGGCGCCACCTGGTTTTTCAAGTTGACGGGCCCGGACGCGCTCGTTGAGGCCACAAAGCCCGCGTTCATGGCGTTTCTTGGCACGGTCCAGCCGAAGTGAGGCGCCTCCCCCCGAGCTCAGCCATGAACCCAGCGCCTACAGCACCCCGACCGACGCAGGCAGGAGGGCCCAAGCTGGCCCGGTCCGTGGGTGCGAGCCTTGCGTCCCTGCGCCTGACGATCGCGCTTCTGGTGCTGTCGCTCATCATGATCTTTGTCGCGACACTCGACCAGGTGCACCTCGGCGTCTGGGGCGTGCAGAAGAAATATTTCCAGTCCTTCTTCGTCATGGGCAAGCTCCCGGGCACGGACCTTCTCTTGCCTGTCTTTCCCGGCGGCTACCTGCTGGGGATCGCGCTTCTGGTCAACCTGGTGACCGCCCATGTCTATCGGTTTCGCGCCTCGTGGAAGAAGTCGGGGATCTGGATGACCCACGCGGGGCTGATCCTCCTGCTCATCGGCGAGGGGCTTTCGGGCATGCTGCAGCGCGACGGCCAGGTGCGCATCGATGTGGGACAGACACGGCGGTTTGTCGAGAGCTTCCGCGAGACGGAGCTGGCGGTCGCCGACGCCACGGATCCCCGTTTTGACGACGTGGTAGCCATACCCCTGGCGCGCCTGACGGGGCAACGGCCCATCCAGCATCCCAAGCTGCCCTTCGTCGTCAAACCCCTGGCCTTCTTCCAGAACGCGACCGTGCGGATGCGCAGCCAGGTGCCGGGCGCGCCTCCGTCGATGGCCACGATGGGTGACGGCGCCGACATGGTGGCGGAGCCCGCCCCCGTCACCTACAAGGAGGACGAGAACAACTGGCCGACGGGCTACGTCGAGCTCACCGGCCCTGAGGGCTCGCTGGGGGTATGGCTCGTGTCCACGATGCTGGAGGAGCCGCAGGCCTT
>CAYNLL010000470.1:0-2966 GCA_964398015.1 uncultured Opitutaceae bacterium
CGCTGAAGATCGTCTGCTTGGAATGGGTGCGCAGGAACTCGATCACATCCTTCGAGGCCGCCACGAAGCCGCCCGTGCTCGCCAGGGACTTGGAGAGGCTGCCGCAGATCACGTCGACGCTGTCGTTGAGGCCGAAGTGGTCGACCGTGCCGCGCCCCTGGCGCCCGAGGACGCCGAAGCCGTGCGCGTCGTCGAGCACCGTGAAGCAGCCGTTCTCCTCTGCGATCTCGGTGAGCTCGGGAAGGCGCGCGATGTGGCCCTCCATCGAGTAGACGCCCTCGATCACCAGCATCTTGGGAGCCTGGGGGTTGGTGATGCCGATCACCTCGCGCAGGTCCTCGGGGTTGTTGTGGGAGAAGCGTTCGACCGTGGCGTTGGAAAGGCGGATCCCGTCCCAGAGGCAGGAATGGACGTTCTTGTCGGCGAGGATGACGTCGCCCTTCTGCGCGAACGCGGCGACGCTCGAGAGGCACGACAGGTACCCCGCAGAATGGATGTGGCAGGCCTCGCGCCCGAGGAAGGCCGCCATGCGCTGCTCAAGCTCGAGGTGGTAGGTCCGCGATCCGTTCGAGGGCCGGGCCCCGGTCGTGCTGGTGCCCCACTTCAGGAGGGCGGCGCGCCCCGCCTCGACCACCTTGGGATGAAAGGACAGACCGAGGTAGTCATTGCTCGAGAGCATGATCATCTCGCGGCCGTCCAGCTGTATGGTTGTGCCCTTCTGGGCATCCATCGCATGGTAGAACGGCGCGTACCTGAGCCGCATCTTCGTGGAGTAGTCCTCGCCGCAGCGCGCCAAGATGGGCTTCTTGTTCTTCAGGAATAAGGTGATCGCCATGCGCTGCGGACGCTATACGGGCCAAGAGTGTTTGCAAATGCAAATAGGTGGGAGTTAAGCGCCTTCGCCGCCGGACACCTAAGTCGCTCGCCCAAGCGAAGCCATCCAGTCCATGAGCTCCGCCGTGTACGCAGCCCAGGTCCTGAAGGAGCGCCCGCGGGCGGCCCGCTCAAGCGAGGCCAGCTCGGCGGGAGCGCCGAGCAGCCGCTCGATGACCGCGGCGATCTCCGGCGCTCCTGCCGCGCCGATGTCGGCGCAGCCGCCGCCGGCCGCGATCTCCCCCAGCGCGCCCGTCATCCTGCACGCGCAGGCTTTTCCCCGGCTGAGGCTCTCCGCAACGGGGAGCCCGAAACCCTCGGCGAGAGAGGGGTAGACGGTGAACGCGCATTCCCGGTAGGCCGCCTCCAGCTCCGCGTCAGGCCTTGGACCGTCATAGACAAGCGGACGGCCCGCCGCGCGCAGCTGCCCGATCCGCTCGAGCGCCGGCCGCCCGGTCTCCGCGTGGGAGATGCCGACCAGGCGCAGCCTGAAGCGGGCGCCGCGCGCCCAGAGCGACTCGCAGGCGTCGAGGAGGGCGACGTGGTTTTTTCTCGCCTCGATCGTGCCGACGCAGAGGACCGTTGCCCCGCCGCCGCTCGGGCCCGCGCCGCCGCCAGCGGGGGCCGGGTCCAGGCCGAGGGGGATGGCCGCCACCGCCGGTGTCCGGGAAACGCCGAGCCAGCTCCAGTACTCGACCAGGGAGCGCCGCGAGTCCTCCGAGACCGCCGCGACCCCGTCGAAGGCGAGCAGCTGCCTGAGGTAGCCCGGGAAGCGCGCCACGGTGCCGGCGGGCGTGAACTCGGGGAGCTGCAGGGCGATCGCGTCGTGGAACAGGGCGACGCGTGGACCGCCGGCGCAGGCAAAGAGCGAGGGAAGGGCGGCGGCAACGCTCGGCGAGAAGATCTCCGGCACCAGCACGCCGGAATGCGCGGCGCCCGCGGGGAGGGGTGCCGGCCGCCGCCACCGCCGGATGCGCCCGCGCAGCCGCGCGGCGAGGGGCCAGTGCGCGCCCCGCCCCGGTGACAGGCCCTCGACCCCGAGGTTGTCATTCTCCCATCCCTCAAGGGGCCTCCACGCGCCCTCGAAGGGGTCGAAGCAGACCGGCTCCGCCCGGTCCGCCAGGGCGCGCCGGAGCGAGCGTGCGACGCGCTGGACGCCCGAGCGGGCCCGCGTGTGGCTCGTGTGCGAGAGGTCGAGGAGGAGGGGGAGGGGCACCGGCGGGTCAGTGTTGGTCCGCACCGAAATCGCGCCGCCAGATGGTGACGTCATCCACCCTGCCGACCTGGCTCCAGTGTCCCGGCATCCTCCTGTCGAGGGCGCCCGAATCGCGCAGCTCGAATGGGAAGAGCACGGCGTAGAGGGGCCGCTTGGAGCTGCGCACGGCCGCCTCGACCCGCGCCGCGGTCCCCTTGTCCAATTCGTCCCACCGGATGAACGTGAAGTCGGTGTAGTAGAAGATGGCGCCGCTGGCTTGCATCGCCAGGCACACGGCGTCCGGGGGGATGTTCCGGTCCATCCAGTCGGCGACGAGCCCGTACCGGAGCTCGCTGTTGCCGATGCTGAGCGCGTACAGGTTGCTGTTCTCCACGAGCGCCGCGCCCGCGACCAGGGCGAGGGCGGCCGCAAAGGCGCCCCGCGAGCGGCCGGGATCGGCCCACGCTGCCGCCCGCGAAAGCAGCGTGCGGGCGACCAGCAGGCTGGCGGCCACCAGCGCCGGGGCCGCGGGGAGCAGGAAGCGCATGTACCACCAGGTCTCGTGGGTGCACTCGTAGGAGGAGTAGAACGCGGCGTAGGCGATGATCCAGCTGCCCAGCATCCAGCAGACGCGCGCGCCCACCCCGCCGAGCCATGGCAGCGCCAGGGCGAGGAGCGCCAGCGGCGTGAACAGGGCCGGCAGCCAGCGCGCATAGTGGAGCAGGGTCTCGGGCACGTACCGGGCGAGGAAGGCGAGGGAGTTGTCGCCATAGCCCGTGGTGGCGAAGCTGCCGTACGCGGCCACGCTGTGGGCGGCGAAGAACACCGCGCCGGGCAGGCCCCCGATGATGAAGAGGACCCACCGCCGGGGCGACGCCCCCAGCGCGATGCCGATCGG
>CAYNLL010000471.1:0-1316 GCA_964398015.1 uncultured Opitutaceae bacterium
ATCTCCTCTCGCAAAACCGGCTTGGGACGGTCAAACTGTTTCGAATACTGGGCTAAAAGGTCATCTGCAATCGAAAGGATCTCCGCCTTCCTGCAACGTAACGGTGAGATGCGGAGTGTGATTGCCGAAACCAGGTAATAAAAATCTTCTCGCATGCGGCCGGATTTTACTTCCCCAAAAAGTTCGCGGCTCGTACCACAAAGGAGGCGGCTTGTTTGTGCCTGATCCGCATGAAAATAGGAGCTGATCATCAACTCCTGCATGGCGAGGCTCAAATCTCCGATCTCTCTCAAATACAGCGTACCCTTTCGGGAAAAAGCCGACAGAATTGCCTCTTCATCGGCATCTCCGCTGTAGAGCTCGGTGAGCACCCCCCGCGACCGGTGCGACTGGGCGTGGATCTGGCTGGCAACGGAACGCTTGCCCGACCCGTGCTCGCCTTCAATCAAAATCGGACAGTCGCTGTCGCTGATGCGGGCGATCGCTCGCTGGAGATGGACGTCAATTGGCTGCAACGGCTTCGCCGGCCGCTTGACGACCTGGATTGGAACACTATTTTCCATGGACGGTTCTTGACTCACACACCATCCCTAGCAATACCGATTCCAAACTTCGGGATGCCGGTGGGGAAGCGATTTCACTAAGTAAAGCCGCACTTTTCCACAGATCCAGGAGAATAGGTTACCTACGAAAAGGAAATGATTTTCCCATTGAGTAGTCATTATTGTGGCATCGAATTCCCTCGAAAGTGGAAAAAGTTTTCCAGCTGAGTAGGAAAACCAGTCATCGACGCCGATCCGATACAAGGCAATCTGCCTGGATTGAACTTTTCCAGTCTCGGCACTCCAATTGCTAAGGACGATGTAACCTGCGAACGTGTGAGAGGTCGTTTACCGAAATCATGGACCAGTCCGTACAGGCTCCGAAGCTTTCCCTTGATCGATGCTCTCCTGGCAGCGTCGCTCTTGCGCCCGGATCCCCGCCTAGGGGCGCGTTTCTGCGGGCAGTCTATTATGCCGTGATGGTGCGGACGGTGATTTACTGGCCCCAGGCCCCATCAATTCCCTGCGGCCAGCTGACCTCTCTTTTTTCTGGATACCTGGCGTGGTTGACGGCACAGCTTACTGATAACAAGGAAGTTGAGCAAGAATCCGACGGAGTTGCAGTCGATGTCGCCCAGTTGGGGCCTTGTGTCATCGGAATCCGGCCAGCGCGACACCGCTGTTCCCTTGAAGCCAGTCATCGATTCCGGGCGCCAATCGGTGTCTGCTTCTCACCAGGGCAAAGCACTAAAGGGGCTGCGCGTGGGTGCAACC
>CAYNLL010000471.1:1326-2965 GCA_964398015.1 uncultured Opitutaceae bacterium
GGCACGATGAACTTCTACCTGTTCTGAAAGATTTCCCAGGGGTTGACGGCCAGTGCCAAGAGGCCTCCGGGGCAGAGATGGAAACGTAATGTCGAATACGAAGACAATCGCGAAGAACACGGGCTGGTACGGTCTTGAGAACATCATCAATATCGTACTTTCGGCATTTACCTCGATTGCAATCGCCCGCACCCTGGGCCCGACCCGGATGGGCTACATCATCTATGTTTCCTGGATTGCATCCGTGGTTGGCAGTCTCGGCGGCCTCGGCATTCCTGCCACGACGCGCAAGTACATGGCCGAGTTTCTGGTCAAGGGAGACCGCGGAACCGCTCGATACATCTACATGAGAACGCTCATGCTGCAGGCAGGACTGGCGACCCTGGTCACGTTGACCTTGATGATATGGGTGCTCAGCGACGCCGCCGGTGACTACAAGCTGGCTTCAGCGCTCATCGTGCTCAGCATCTGGCCGCTCATGGTCAACGCCATCTCGTCGCAGGCCAACGTGGCCTCTGAAGAGCTGTCGAAGAACATGCCCGCCTCCGCCATCTCGGTGTTCTCTTTCTTTGTCATGATCGTCTTGACCATGCTCTTTCACTGGGGTGTGGTGGGTGTTGGCGCATCGATGCTGGTGATGAGGCTGGCCGACTTCCTGGTGAGGATCGTTCCCACGATGCGCGGCATCCTGAGCTGGACAACAACTCATGTCCAACCGGAAGGCCTGAGCAATCGCATGTTCACTTTTGCCTGGCAGAGCGTGGCCGTGCTTGTTCTGGAGATGATTGTCTGGCAGCGCTCGGAGTTCATCCTGCTCAAGCATCTTTGCTCCGACATCCGCCAGGTGGCGTTCTACTCCGTTGCCTTCAGCATGGCAGAGAACCTGCTGATGAGCGCATCGATCTTCTCATCTGCCGCAGGGGCCACCGTGTTTGCCCAGTTTGGCCGCGACAAGTCGAGGATTCCGGAACTCACCGCTACCACCATCCGCTACCTTGCACTTACTTCGATCCCGCTCCACTTCATCTCCGCCGCCCTGGCGGCCCCAGCCATGATGCTTCTCTACGGGCGCCAGTATGAGGGAGCGATCGCCGTGGTCACTATTGCGCCACTGCTGTGCATGCCGAAGGCGTTTCTCGGGCCGGTCAGGAGCCTGCTGCAGAGCCATGAGCGGCAGAGTCTGGTGATCGGCGCAACCATCTTCGCGGGAATTGTGGACATCGCCACGGCATGGGTTCTCATCATCCACCACGGCGCAGTGGGAGCGTGCATCGGCAGCGGCGCTGCCGAGATCACCGCTGTCGTCATCCTCTGGGCATTCGGGATTTATCTTTACAAGGTCGAGCTGCACTGGGACTTGATCGCCAAGGTCACCTTCATCAGCACAGTTGCGGCTTTGGCGGCACACGCCATTGCGGCGCGGCTCCATCCACTCCTGGGAGTCGCACTGGGCGGATTTGCATCTTTGACGATCCTTGCCGTCCTTTTCTACGTGATGCGCGTGCTCAACCAGCAGGACGGGGAGCGCTTCGCGGTCATGAGCCGCATGCTTCCCAAGCGGATTGAGACCGGTTTCAACAGGGCCCTGTCGTGGCTGATCCGGCCGAACTGAGCGGATTACGTGGGCTGAACCTCCAGG
>CAYNLL010000472.1:0-2964 GCA_964398015.1 uncultured Opitutaceae bacterium
GTGGCCTCAAAGGAGACCGTGCCGTCGCCGGCCGAGGTGAATTCCCACAGCGGATTGAAGGGCAGAGCCGGTGCGGTGTAGTGAATCGAGCTGATGAATGTCGCCCCGCTGGCCGCAGCCAACGAAGGATCCGAGGCGAAGTCGCCGGTCGGATTGAAAGGGAGAGCAGGGGACGCGAGTCCGATGGTGCCGCCACCCAGATGGGTGACGATGCCGGCGAAGTCGATTCCGCCGTCAATCATGGGATTGGCGTGGCTGATCGTGGTGGCCGCGAGCGCTATAAGCGAGGCGGCGAATGTCTTGGCGATTACGTTCTTCATGTGTTCTGCGTGTTTAAGGGCTCTAGTTGTCTCTGAAATCTGCTGAACATATAGCGTTCACCGTGCCATCGCGTTTCTAATGAGTTATGGAATGCATAAAGCATTGGTATAAAGGTTAATAAAATACACGGTACCTGGCATTTTGTGCGCCAGAAACTCTCTAATTGTGTAAAGGAGTCCGACGTTCAAGGTGGTCACGGAGTAAGTTTATAAGGTAACTACTTATATTAGAAATAGATAAGTGATGTACTAACCCGGTCTCGAGTGTAAAGATTTCGGGCGGCCCTCTAAGGTGTTTATATGCAAACGGTAAGAGGAACAAATGAGGTGAACTGCTGGTTTCCCGCGGGATTAGCCTCTTGTGGAAAAACGCAGGTATCCCGGGAGGAAGGTCCCCTCCTTGCCGTGGCATCTTCTACGTCCGGGCACGCTTGCGCGTGGTTACTCGGGTCTCTTTGCGCGTGGGCAGGATTCATTGTAGGGGGCGCGCATGAGCAGCGTTCAGCTGCGGATTCAAGCGGGACTGAGGCGCTGGCGCAACACTCAGCTTCGGTCGCCGATCCTTGAAGCGGGAGGCGCGGGGAAAGGCCTGTGGGTCTTCCGCGGATTATTTCAATTCCGCCAGAGCCTTGCGAGCCTCGGTGGCCTGGTCCGGCTTCAAGCCGGCCTTCAGCGCGAGATCGAGCGCCTTGCGACTCGCCGCGGCGTCCTTGAGTTCAAAGCGATCCATCCCGTAGCAAAAGAGCAGCTCTGCGTCGGCGCTCTGTTCTTGCGCGCCCCTCTCGAGAAGGCTCGAGGACAGGGCGAAGTTTTTCGCGCGGAAAGCCACGAGGCCCAGCGAGCGTGCGAGGCCCAAGTCGTTCGGGAAGGCGTCGCGCGCGCCGTTCGCCAGCTCGGAGGTGCGGCTGTCCTTGCTCGGATCCTCGGAGTAAAGAAGGGCGAGTTGCCTCTTGGCCGGCGAAAAATCGGGGAACTTGGCGAGCACTTTCTCGTAGTTCTCGGTGGCCGCCGAGATGTTGTGCTTGGCCTCCTGGATTTCGGCCAACGCGATGAGCGCGGGGGGATACCCCGGGGACGCTTTCAGCGCGTCGTCAATGGGTTGGGTCTCAAGCGCGGCCTTGTCGGGGACATCCAAGACCGAGAGCATTGCCGAGAGCCGCGTGGCACCTTCCTTTTCGGGGCCCGAAAGGCCTGAGTCCAGGGCATGGCGCACGGCGTTGCCGGCTTCCTGTAGCCTGCCCTCGGAGAAGGCGGCGTTGGCAAAATCATAGAAAACATCTGGCGCTGCCGCTCCCGAACGGACGGCCTCCTGGAGCAGGCTGTAGGCCCAGGGATAATCTCCTGTCGAGTAGGCCAGCTGGCTAAGGTAATGCGAGACGCCCCCGTCATCGGGAGCCAGTTTGTGGGCATCCTTCGCGAGGTCCAGCGCCTCCCTTGTCCGGTGTTGCGACTCGTAGAGCCGCGCCAGGCTAAGCATCATGGAGACGTCAGAGGGGTTGATCCGCAGCGCGAGCTGCGACTTTTCAATGGCCTTTTCGGCATCGCCGTCGATCGCGTAGGCGGCCGCCAGCCGGCTGAGCGCGACGGGATCGTCTCTGTGCGGCTCGAGCGATTTCTCAATGGCCTGCCTTCCGGCGGCGTCCATGGACCTCGGATCTATGTCGAGGATGGAGAGGCTTTCCTTAGCATGGTCGCTTCCCGTGAATTCGCCCTGGACTTGGAGCGCGCGCTTGAGCGTGGTGCGCGCAAGCTCCTCGCGCCCCATGTAGTAGTAGCTCATTCCAAGGTGATACTGGACCTCCGCCTCGCCCGGCAGCTTGTCGGCACCCTCCTGGAGCAGGCTGAGGGCCCAGGGGTACTGGTGTTTCCTGAAGAGGATCCAGCCGAGCGTATCGGCCAGGTGGGGTTCATCCGGGCTCAACTCCCGCGCCCTCTGCGCGAGCTCAAGCCCTTTGTCGGCCTGGTCGAATTTCTCGGAGTAGAGGTAGGCCAGGTTGTTCATCGCCGAGATGAAGACCGAGTTGACCTCCAGCAATTTCTCGTAGGCGTCCTTTGCCGCCTCGAAATTCTTCTGCTCTTCGTAGATGATGCCCGTGCTCATCAGGGCAGAAACATCCTTCGGGTTCTTCGCCAGAATTGTCTTCAGGTCCGCCAGCGCCTTGTCTTGTCGGTTTGTGGAGACGTAGAGCCGGGCCAGCAGCAGGTAGGCTGTCGGGTCGTCGGGATTGAGCTCATTGGCCTTCAGGAGCGCCGTCTCGGCATTGGCCGTGTCCTTTTGGGCAAGATCGATCTTCGCAAGGAACAGGTAGGGGAGCGCCTCCCTGGGGCTCCGCTCAATCTCCTTGTTCGCCCTTTCGGTTGCGTCGCTGAATTTGCCTTCCATCAAATCCATGTTGATCAACTGCTCCACTGCCGGGAGGTACGAGGGGTGGATCTCGAGGGCCTTGCCAAAAAATGCCCGGGCTTGTTCCATCCGTTTCTGTTCGAGGAAGATCTTTCCGGCCAAGAGGTAGATGCTCGGTTCGCCCGGCTGGGATTTCTGCAGGCGGTGGTACACCTCGAGGGCGTTGTCGAGCGCACCCTGGTCGTGGAAGGCCTCCGCTTGAACACGGCCACCGAGCGGAGCAACGCGGTCCAATATGTG
>CAYNLL010000473.1:0-2952 GCA_964398015.1 uncultured Opitutaceae bacterium
TCACGCTGCTGGTCTCGACGGCCCGATCCGCCGAGTCTGCTCCCGCGGCCTCGCCGGCCGACGCCGACGGCAACTTTTCCGGCAGAGTCGTTGAATCCATCACGACCGCAGGCTACACGTATATTCGTGTGGATACCGGGAGCCAGCTGGCGTGGGCCGTGACGACCCACTTTGCCGTGAGCAACGGCGACAACGTCACGGTGATCGCTGGAATGCCGATGCCCAACTTTCACAGCAAGTCTCTGAACCGCGATTTCGACCTGGTATATTTCACCGGGAACATCGTGATCCACTCCGCCGGCGCAGGCGGCGGAGCGTCCTCTCCCGTGCTCCCTCCGGGACATCCTGCCTTGCCCGGCCCGTCATCCTCGGTCCTGCCACCAAATCACCCCTCGTTGACGGATCTGCCTGCTCAAGGGCCTAAACTGGACCTGTCGGGGATTAGGAAAGCCCAGGGCGGGATGACGGTCCAGGAAATCATCTTCGGCGCCGCCAGCCTGTCAGGCACGCCTGTGAAGGTCCGCGGCAAAGTGGTAAAGTACAACGCGAAGGTTATGGGGAGAAACTGGCTGCACATCCAGGATGGATCCGGCACCCCCGACAGGAAAGACAATGACTTGACCATCACGACTGCCATGCCCGCAAAACTCGGCGATACTGTGCTGGTGAGCGGCAATGTCGCCGTTAACAAGGATTTTGGGGCGGGCTACAAATACGCGGTGATCGTCGAGAACGCCACTGTGACGGTCGAATGAGAGCCTGAGACCCATTTGGTTGGCTCCGAGCAAGCGGGCCCGTCAGCGGTAAGGCGACCTTCCACCGGACTCCGTTTTGAACGCGCGAACAGTATCTTTGCCCGGGGACCTGTCGAGGGCTAGTAGTTGAATTTATCTATCTGTACCTCTTTATATCCAAGGGCTAACACGATAGGTGAGGCCCTTTCTCAGGATAAACGGACACGAGCCCGGTGGGGCGCCCGCGTCACCGCGCGGCGGCAGCGCGCTCCCTTGGATATCTGATCAGCGCGCAGATCGTCCGGCATCCGTTGCACTGGGCGTCGATCTCGCGCTGCGCGAAGAATCTCCAGCGCCGGCGGCCCGCCATTAGGACGCGCTTGCGAATGTCCCTGCGTCTGGATACCTCGGCAAATATCGCCTGCTCGCCCGTAGCGAAGTAACTCAGGGCAGAAACAAAGGCGCAATCTCCGATGCCCCGCAGCTCGCGCGAATGAGGCTCGTGCAAACGGAGCCACATCTTCAGAGACGTGCTCAGGAGGACCGTCTGGAATTCCTCCAGTGTCTTGTCCTGGAATCTCGCGAGCGAAGCGCAGCTCAGCCTCCGACGAAAAATGGCGTTCTTCGAAAGGGACTGCGCCCAGATCCTCTTGATTCTTGCGGAATGCCGGGCGACCTCGACTGCTATGTGACTGAGCATTTCGGGCGAAAACTAAGGAAGCCTACCACCCTGCAGGCTTCCTGCTGCGCAGTTCTTGACGATTGCCGCGCATTTCTTGCGGCTCGCGCCGCCCCTCGGGACTAGGTCTGGGTCTCCACCCAGCGCACCGCGTGCCGCACGAGAGCGGTCGAGTCCGTTAGCTGCAGCTTCTCCTTAATGTGGGCGCGGTGCACGTCCACGGTCTTCGTGCTCAGATTGAGCTGGCCGGCGATGTCCCTTGTGCTCTTGCCCAGACCCACGAGTTGGAAGATCTCAAACTCGCGGTCGCTCAGCTTCTCGATCGGCGAAACGGAACCGCGCGGCCGGCGCCCGGAGAGGTCCTCCAGGATCTTCGCCGACATCTTCGGGCTGAGATAGATCTGGCCCGCCAGGACCTGCCGGATCGCCGCCAGGAGGTTTTCCCCGCCCGCCTCTTTCATGACGTAACCCCGCGCCCCCGCCCTCAGAGCGCGCTCCGCGTAGACGACCTCGTCGTGCATCGACACCACGAGGATCAGCAGGTTGGAATTCGACGCGATCAGGTCCTTGATGAACTCAAAGCCGCTTCTCCCCGGCATGCTGATGTCGGAGAGGATCAGGTCCGGGCGCGCGCGCGACAGCTCGCGGTTTGCTGCGGCCGGGTCGCCCGCCTCCCCGCAGACCGCCAGGTCCGGCTGCCGGTTGATGAGCTGGGCGAGCCCGGCCCTCATCAGGGGATGGTCGTCCACCAGCAGGATCTGCTTTCGCGCAGCGGGATCGGCCGCGCGCGCCTCCGGGACGGGAGCAGGCTTGATCTCGGGATTACGCGGAGGTCTTGGTTTCATTTCGTCGGCCCAAACGAGCAGGTGATGGTGACTCCGGCATCCTTCTTTGACGAGACAAGCAAATTGGCGCCAATCACTCCGGCGCGGTGGTGCATCAGGCGGAGGCCCATTCCCGTTCCACGCTGCTCGGCCTTCGGCAGCCCGCGGCCGTTGTCCGAGACCTGGAGCCAGGGTCCGTCCTTAGCCTCGCGGAAACGGATCACGATCTCGGTCGCGTGCGAATGCTTGACGGCATTGTTCACCGCCTCCTGCGCTATGCGGTAAAGCTGGCCGACCACGGTCGGCTCAAGGATGGTGACCGCCATCGCGCACTCGAGCCGGCAGCGGACGTGGCCCGAGGAGTTGATCTGGTCGGCAAGTTCGGCGAGCGCAATTCGAAGGGCCTCCGGGTCGTCCTTCACCGGCACCAGCCCCCGTGAGAGGATCCGGGTCTGCGTAATCGCGTCTCGCAGCATCCTGCCCATCTGGTCTACGCGGGCCCTCAAATCCGCGTCAAGGCCGGCCATGTCCTCCTTCAGCGCCGTGCAGATCAGCTCGATCGCGGTGAGCTGCTGGCCCAGGCCGTCGTGCAGGTCGGCGCCAATATTGTGCCGCTCCCGCTCGCTGATCGCGATGATCTCGCTTTCCAGCCTGTGGCCGTCTGCCTTCGCATCAGCCAGTGCGCGGTCCCGCTCGACGCCGGAGAGCGCCCGCT
>CAYNLL010000474.1:0-2950 GCA_964398015.1 uncultured Opitutaceae bacterium
CGAGATACCGGTCTTCGGCTCGATCCCGGCCGGGCTGCCCGCGATGCAGGAGCAGACCCCCGACGAGACCCTCGCCGTCGACCCCTCCGTCTTCGGCGTGCGCCGGCCCGGGCCGAACCAGGTGTGGGCCCTGCGCGTGCGCGGGGACTCGATGATCGACGCCCACATCATGGACGGCGACCTGGCCGTGCTGGTGCGGCGCGAGCCGCGCGAGGGGGACATCATCGCGGCCCTCGTGGACGAGGCCACCACGACCCTCAAGAGGCTCGTCCACATCAGGGGGCGGGCCGTGCTGCGGGCCGCGAACAAGCGCTACCGCGACATCGTGCCCGAGGTGCGGCTGGAATCCCAGGGCGTCCTGGTGGGGCTGATCCGCCGGGGTGGCGCCGGCCGCTGAGGAAATGAGCGCCGGTGCCCGCCTCCTCCCCAACCGTCTCCGCTCTGCGGGCGCTTCTCTCCGCGCGCTTCCCGGAAAGGGGGCGCCCGCCCTGCGGCGGCGTGCCCGCCGCGGTCCGCCCGATCGATGACGCGCTCGGGGGCGGGCTGCCCGCGGGGCGCCTGACGGAGCTCGTCTCGGCCGTCCCGAGCGGCGGGGGCCAGACGGTGCTCGCGGCGCTGCTCGCGGCCACGCAGGCCGCCCGCCAGCGGATGGCGCTCGTCGACGGGGCCGACGCCTTCGCGCCCGGCGCCGTGCCGGACGACCTGCTGCGCCACCTGGTCTGGGTGCGCTGCCGCGGGCCCGCAGAGGCCTTCGCGGCCGCGGACATCCTCGTGCGCGACGGCAACTACGCCGCGGTCGCCGTGGACCTGCGCGGGTGCGCGGAGCGCGCGCTGCGCAGGACCCCGGCCGGCGTCTGGTACCGCCTGCAGCGCGCCGCGGAGGGGGGCTCCGTGGCCGTCCTCATCCAGACGACGTTCCCGCTCGTTCCCGCCGTCCCGTGGCGGCTTGTCCTTCACACCCCGCTTTCCCTGGCCGACGCGGGCCGGCCGCGCGAGGACGTCGCCGCCCGGCTCGCCGTGCGGACCGAGCGGAGCCACGTCGCGGCAGAGGAGCGCGCAGGATGAACTACGCGGTCCTTGAGGTGCCCGACTTCGCCCTGCACGCCCTGCGCCGGAGCGATCCCTCCCTCTGCGGCCGCGCCGTCGCGCTGGTCTCCGGCGAGGGGGGCAAGGCACGGGTCACCGAGGTGTCGCCGGAAGCCCGGGGCGTCGCGCCGGGCCTCGCGGCGACGCTCGCCATGTCCCGGTGCCCCGGGATCATCCTGCGGCCGCGCGATCCCGGCTCGGAGATCGAGGCCCACAGGCTCCTGGTGGCCGCGGCGTTCACGCTCTCGCCGCGCGTCGAGTCGACGAGGGCCGGGTGCTGCACCGTCGACCTGCAGGGCGCGGACCCGGGGCGCACGGAGGCGCTCATGCGGCTGCGCGCAGCCGAGCTGGCGGGAGCGGGGCTGCCGGCGCGGGTCGGGGCCGGGGAGACCCCGCTCCTCGCCTCGTATGCCGCGCGCCGCGCGCAGCCCGTGCTCATTGTCCGCGACCCCGCGGGGTTCCTGGGGCCGCTTCCCCTCGAATTCGCGGACCCGACGCCCGAGCAGCGCGGGATCCTGCGGGCCTGGGGGATAGCGACCCTCGGGGCGCTGACGGCGCTGCCCAAGGCCGAGGTCGGCCGGCGGCTCGGCGCGGAGGGCGTGCTGCTCTGGGAGCGCGCCGCGGGCGAGACGGTCCGCGTGCTGCGCCACGTGGAGCCCGCGACGAGCTTCGCGGCCCAGTGGGCCTACGAGCCCCCGGTCGAGTCGATGGAACCCCTGCTCTTCAAGCTGCGCCGGTTCGCGGAGAGAGTCGCGCTCGAGCTGCGGGGCGCGGGCTTCGTCGCCGAGAAGCTCTCGCTCACCCTCATCCTCGAGGACGGCACCGACCGCCGCCGCGAGTTCCGCCTGCCGGAGCCGGGCGCCGACGTGGACGGCTGGCTGCGCGTCCTCGGCGCCCACCTCGCGGAGGTCCGCACCGACGCCAGGGTCGCCGGCGTGCGGCTCGTCGCCGCGCCGGCGCGCCCGCCGCAGCGGCAGGAGGGCCTGTTCGACGCGGGCCTGCGCGACCCCGCCTCGTTCTGGGAGAACCTCGCGCGCATCGGCGCGATCGTCGGGGACGACCGCGTCGGCACGCCGGTCCCCGCGGACACCCACCGGCCGGACGCGTTTGTCCTGGAGAGGCCCGCCGAGGCCGTGAGCCCCGGGGCGCCCGCGGTGCACCCGCCGCACGGGCCCACGCTGCGCCGGTTCCGCCCGCCGTGGCCCGTGCAGGTCGCGTGCGAGGCGGGCGCGCCCGCCCGGCTCGGGGGCGGGCGGCTCGAGGGGAGGGTGTGCGCCGCCCTGGGCCCCTGGCGGTCGGCGGGCGACTGGTGGAAGCCGCAGGCGTGGGCCGTCGAGACCTGGCAGGTCGAGCTGGAGGCGGGGGGCCTCTACCAGCTCGCCCGGACGGAGGGCGGCTGGTGCGTCGAGGGAATGCTGGACTGACCCCGGCGCCCGCGCCGGCCGACCGATGCCGTTTGTCGAACTCCATGCCCGCAGCGCGTTCTCGTTCCTGCGCGCCGGCTCGCTGCCCGAGGCCCTCGTCGCCGAGGCCGGGCGGCTGGGGATGCCCGCGCTGGCGCTGTGCGACCGCGACGGCGTCTACGGGGCCGTCCGCCTCCACATGGCGGGCAAGGAGGCCGGCGTGCGTGCCCTCGTGGGCTGCGAGCTCACGATGGAGGACGGCGTCGTCGTGCCGGTCCTCGTGGCGACGCGCGCGGGCTACCGCGGGCTGTGCGCCCTGCTGACCACGGCGCACCTGAGGGCGGAGAAGGGGGAGGGGCGCGTCGGCTGGGGCGAGCTTGCGGAGGCGAGCGGGGGGCTCGTCGCGCTCACCGGGGACGAGGAGGGCCCCGTGCGGCGCGCGTGGCTCGAGCGCGGCCCGG
>CAYNLL010000475.1:0-2950 GCA_964398015.1 uncultured Opitutaceae bacterium
ACAAAGCCGATCAGGAGCTCGAGGAAGTAGAACGGCGCCGGCAGGCCCCACTTCTGCATCCCGCTCATGGCGTGCATGAGGCTCTCCCCGCCGAAGATGTTGCCGAAGAGCCGCAGCGAGAGCGAAATCGGGCGGAAGACGATCGACACCACCTCGATGACGCCGACCAGGAAGAAAATCACGAACAGCGGGTAGTAGATCACCGCGGGCACCTCGCTCTTGTCGGCCTTGTTGCCGAAGAGATCCTTGAGGACGAACATGGGGCCGGCGAAGCGCATGATGAAGTAGAACCAGCCGGCGATCGCGACAAGCGCGAGCGCGATGGTCGCGTTCATGTCGGCATTTCCCGGGCGGACCAGCTCCATCCAGACCCCGGTCCTGTTGTCCAGCATGTAGACGGTCCCGACTCCAGGCAGCAGGCCGCTCCAGTTCTGGATGAGGATGAAGGTGAAGAGGCCGATCAGAAGGGGGAAGGTCGGCTTCGCGACCTTTGGGCCGACGATGGGGGACGTGAGGTCGAGCACCCACTGGACCAGGTTCTCGACAATGGCCTGTCCCCGGCCCGGGATGAGCTTCGGCCGGCGGATTGCCAAGCGGATGGCCACGATCAGCGCCAGGGCCACGACCCAGCTGGTCACCATGCTGTTGGTGACCGGCAGCCCAAAGAGGTTAAAGAGGGCCGTCGCTGAGGTTTCCACGCCCCCGCCTTCTGCCGCAAATGCAGGTGCCCCGGTCGAAAGGGACATCAGGATTATAGCGAGTTTGGAGACTCGTGACATTTAGCGGGTGGAAGCTGGAAGGAGTTGAAACGAGTAGTCGTAGGCAATCGGCGCTCCCCCCGTCAACAACCGAAACACGGTCACGAGGCCCCCGGTGCCCGGGTCTTGCCTATCGTGATGATGGCCACCGCCCCGATGATCACCGCCGCGGCGAGGATTATCCTCAGGTTGAGGGGTTCCCCCAGGAACATCCACCCCAGGATCACGGCCACGACCGGGTTGACATAGGCGTAGGTCGACACCTTTGCCGGGGTGCTGTGCTCCAGCAGCCAGACATAGACCGGGAATGCGACAACCGAGCCCACGACAACAAGGTAGGAGAATGCCACCCACGAATGGGCGGTCACTGCGGCTAAATGGAACCCGGTCCCCTCCCCCAGCGCCCACCCTGTGGCCAGCATGCAGGCGCTGCCGCAGAGCATCTGCATGGCAGAGGCCATCAACAGGGGGGTCCCGGTCCTGGCGTGCTTGCTGTAAAACGATCCAATCCACCAGCTTATACTCGCAAATAACAGTGCTAAAACATCGATCATAGGGGGCTGGTAGCCCGCCGGGATGGCCCCGGGGCCCACCAGCAGGGCGATGCCGCCGACCCCGACGGCGACTCCTGCCACAAGACCTGCTGTGGGGCGCTTGCCGCCCGGCCGCAGCCAGTCAAAGACCACGACAATGAGGGGCGACGCCCCGAGGATGAGCGACGTGATGCCCGACGGCGTCCTCTGCTCCGCCCACGACACGATCCCGTTTCCGCCCAGCAGGAGGAAGGCGCCGACGATGGCCTGGTCCCGCCACTGGAGGGCGGTCGGCCACGCCGCCCCGCGCGCCAGCAGCACGCCGAAAAGCAGGACGCCGGCGATCGCGAACCTCATGCCCGCCATGAGAAACGGGGGCAGTGTCTCCACCGCGACGCGGATGCCGAGGTAGGTGCTTCCCCAGATCAGGTAGATGGCGGCAAAGGCCAGGATGAGGGACATCCGGGCGGGCGTGGTGGGCGGTCTCATCGTATGCGGGCGATCGATGATCGCCTGCCGAGGGCGACGGAGGCGACCACGAAAAGCGCCGCGACAAGGGTCGCGGGCGAGATATGCTCCCCCAGGGCAAGGCCCGCGAACGCGATCGTCATGAACGGCTGCAGCAGCTGGAGCTGGCTGACCCTGGCCACTCCCCCCAGGGCGAGCCCCTCATACCAGGCCCAGAAGGCCAGGAACATGCTCACGACTCCCATGTAAGCCAGGGCGGCCCACGCCCCAGCCGGGGCGTGCAGGCCGTGCCTCCACGCGCTCACGGCGACCGGGACTGAGAGGAAGGGGCTCGCGAGCACAAGGGCCCATGAGATGACCCGCCACCCGCCGAGCTCGCGCGACAGCCGGCCGCCTTCCGCATATCCCACGGCGCAGGTCGCGACCGCTGCCAGCAGGAGGAGGTCGGCCCGGGCGGGACGAAGGCCGCCCTCGAAGAGGACGAAGGCGACGACGGCCGCAGAACCGGCGAGCGAGGCGAGCCAGAACGTGGGGGACGGCCTTTCGTGCGCGCGAAGGGCGCCGCAGAGCGCGGTGAAGAGGGGAAGGACGCCCACGACGACCGCGCTGTGCCCCGCCGGGACGTGCCTGAGCGCGAACGCCGTGAGGACGGGAAAACCCACGATGACCCCGAGGGCGACCACCAGCAGGCTCGGCAGGTGGCGGCGGCCGGGGAAGGGATCGCGCCTCCAAAGCAGCACCGCGGCGCCGAGCACCACCGAGATCATCGACCGGCCGAGCCCGACGATGACGGGATCGAGGCCGGCCACGGCGATGCGCGTCATGGGCAGCGTGAGGCTGAAGCCGCATACGCCGAGCAGCCCCAGCCGCAGGCCGCGCGCCTCGCGTGCGGCCTCAGCGCCGGCGCTCATACTCCATCTGCGCGGCGGTCGCGTCCGGGGCCTCGGCGCCCAGGAGTCGGCCGACGAGATGGAGTGCGCAGTCAATCCCCGCGGAGATCCCGGCGGAGGTCACGATGCGGCCGTTGTCGTGGAACCGCGCGCCCGGGTCCACCACGGCGCGCGGGGCGAGCTGGCGCAGCTCGTCGATGGCCCCGTGGTGCGTGGTGACGCGCAGTCCGTCCAGGAGCCCCGCCTTCGCGAGCAGCAGGGAGCCCGTGCACACGCTCATCGTGACCTCGGAGGCGGCGGA
>CAYNLL010000476.1:0-2948 GCA_964398015.1 uncultured Opitutaceae bacterium
CCAGGCGAGCACCTCCGCGACGGGCGCGGTCGAGATCTGTATCTCCTCGTCCGGGTCCCAGTTAAGGGGGCCCGTCGGCACGGCGCCGTCGACGAGGACGAAGTGGCAGCGGTTGTCCATGATGGCGGGGTTGGGGTGCACGCTCCCAAGGAGCCGCGCCGTGCCGCCGCCGTATCCCGTTTCCTCCGACAGCTCCCTCATCCCCGCCGCGACGGGATCCTCTCCCGGCTCCATCACCCCCCCGGGCACCTCGATCGAGAGCTCGCCCGAGCCGAACCGGAACTGCCGGACGAGCACGAGGCGTGCGTCGGGCGTGAGCGCGACCACGTTCACCCAGTCGGGCGCGTGCGCGACGACAAAATCCTGCTCCGTGCCGCGGACGGGATGGCGGAAGCGGATGCTCCGCAGCTCCATGACCCGCGTCGACGCGAGTGTGCGCTCGCCCTCCCGCTGCCAGAGGGCAGGCTCGCCCGGAATCACTTCTTTTCCGGCAGCTTCAGCTTTTCGCCAACCTTGAGATGGGTCCAGCTGATGCCCGGATTGACGGCAGTGAGGTCCGCGATGCTGCAGCCGTTCGCGCGCGCGATCTTCGCGCCCGTGTCGCCCGGCTTGACAATGTATTCGCCGGGGCCCGCAACGGCCGGCTCACCCTTCGGCCCCCCCTTGGCGACCCTCGCCGCGTGGGCCTCCTCGATGTGCTTGATCTTCTCGTCGAGCGTCGCGAGCTCGGTGCCGAGCTGGTTGACGGCCGCCTGCATCGAGCCCTGGAGCGTCGTGATGTCCCTCGCTGCCTTGTCGCTCGCGGCCGAAGCCGAGGCGACCTGCGTCGCGATGTCATCGATCCTCGCGACCTTATCGCCCTGGTCTTTGACCGTTTGCTTCAGCTTTGAAACACTGACGGCGGCATAACCGCCGATGATTAGGGCCAGCAGTCCGACGATCACGCCGCCGATCGGCAGAATGCTGTTATTTTCGCGAGAAATGGTATCCATGTATGGGTGTGATGTGAGAGGGCAGCAGAGACTGAAAAACCATGACACGCAAGCAGATTAGGCACCCGACGGGGGGCCTGCGGCCTCCTCGGGAACCGCCCCGTCCGACGTCGCGTCTTGACACCCCTTGGAAAGCACCCTGCGCTGGCCATTCGTCCCGGGGTGTAGCTTAGCCTGGTAGAGCGCCTGGTTTGGGACCAGGAGGTCGCTGGTTCGAATCCAGTCGCCCCGACCATCTTGCCGTCCCGTCCGGGCGGGCGCCCCGGCCGCCCGCCGGTCAGCGGGTGCCCCGCAGGAACGCCTCCACGGTCGCGTTGAAGTCGTCCGGGACCTCCATCAGGGCCCCGTGGCCCGCGCCCGCGAAGATATGGAGCTGCGCACGAGGGAGGCTGGCCGCGATAGCCCGGGTGTGGGCCTCGGGAATCATGTCGTGCCCACCGGCGAGCACGAGCGCCGGAACCGCGACCCGTGACAGCTCCTGCGGCGTGATGTGGGGCTGCGTGATCATCAGCTGCAGGTACTGGCGCTTGCGGGCCCACGGCTGCGTCGTGTCCCCCGCGGCCAGCCTGCGCTCGGCCTCGGCGAGGTCCGACTTCATCCCCGCCAGGTCGTCCGGCCTGAGCGCCTCGGGAGAAAGGTTCGCGCCCGAGACCGCAAGGCTGTGGACCTGGCCGGGATGGCGCAGCGCCACCAGGAGGGCGACGATGCCGCCGTCGCTCCACCCCAGCAGGTCCGCGGGGGCGGCGTGCAGCTGAGCCAGCAGCGCCGCGACGTCGTCGGACATCTGCGCGTAGGTGAGCGTCCCCTCTCCCATCTCGCTAAGGCCGTGCCCGCGGCTGTCGACCGCGACGACCCACCTGTGCGAGCGGAAATACTCGATCTGGAAGCGCAGCGCCGAGATGTCGCCGCCGTTGCCGTGCATCACGACGAGCGGCTCGCCGCTGCCGTAGAGCTCGTAGTAGAGGCGGATCCCGTTGAGGTGGGCGTAGTGGCCGGCAGCGGGGTTGGCGCCGTAGGGGGTCGAAGGCTCTGGCGCCCCGGCGGCGAGGGACGCAAGGAGGCACGCACCGAGCGCGGCGCCCCGGCGCAGGGCCGCCCACCGGCCCCCGCCGCGCAACGCTCCCCCTTCCGTGACGGCGCGATTCCATGGCATCCGGCCCTTATCGGCCTCCGCGCTGCAACAGGCAAGGACTCTCCCGCCGGGAGATTCGGGTCCCTTCCCCAGAAACGTAACTTTTTTGTCTTTGTTTGTTCGGGCAACCGCTCTTACCTAGTGGGCTAACCTCCCACGCAACACATGATCGAATTCAGCAAAAAGATCCTCTTCGTCGGCTACGGCGCAGTCGCCGAGTGCACGCTTCCCATCCTCTTCAACCACATCAAGGTCGCCCCCAGGGACGTCACCGTGATCGATTTCGAGAGCAAGGAGGAGAAGCTCCGGGAGTGGACGTCGAAGGGCGTGACCTTCGTGAGGGACCGGGTGACGGAGGAGAACCTCGACACGCTCCTAAGCAAGTACCTCTCCGATGGCGACATTCTGATCGACCTGGCGTGGAACATCGACGCCTGCGTCATCCTGCAGTGGTGCCGCGACCACGGGGTCCTCTACATCAACACGTCCGTGGAGGTCTGGGACCCGTACGCGGGCGGCAAGAAGCACCCGACGGAGCGCACGCTGTACTGGCGGCACATGAAGCTGCGGCGCATGTACGCCAAGTGGGGGAGCAAGGGCGCCTCGGCGGTCGTGGAGCACGGGGCCAACCCGGGCCTGATCTCGCATTTCACAAAGCAGGGGCTGATCGACATCGCGAACGCGGCGATCGCCGAGAAGAAGGCCAAGGGCCGAAGGGCCGAGGCGCTCAAGGGCCACGTCGCCTCGGGCAGCTTCGCGCACCTCGCGCAGGAGCTCGGCGTCAAGGTCATCCACTGCAGCGAGCGCGACACGCAGATCACGGA
>CAYNLL010000477.1:0-2920 GCA_964398015.1 uncultured Opitutaceae bacterium
GATTCGGCGTGGTGCTGCGCGCCTTCCTGCGGCAGGACCCGGACGTCATCCTGATAGGCGAGATTCGCGACACGGAGACGGCGAAGATCGCGACGGAGGCCGCGCTGACCGGGCACCTTGTCTTTGCCAGCCTGCACACGAACACCGCGCCGCAGGCGATTGTGCGCCTGATAGAAATGGGGGTTGAGCCCTTCATGGTGGCCCCGTCCGTCATCGGCGTGTTGTCCCAGCGTCTGGCCGCCCGCATCTGCGACAAATGCAAGGAGTCCTACTACCCGCCGCGCGAGGTCTTGCTCAGGTACTTCAAGGAGGAGGGTCTCACCGAGGTCCCCTTCTATCGCGGCCGAGGATGTCCCCATTGCCGTGGGACCGGATATTTTGGGCGCGTGGCGTTTCACGAGCTTGTGATCATCACCGAGGAGATTCGCTGGATGATTTCCGAGCGGCGGAGCGTGCAGGAGATAGCCCGGGCCGCGGGCAAGCTTGGCTATCGACCCCTGCGCTACGACGGCCTCAACAAGGTGCTCATGGGCCTCACGACAATCGAGGAAATCGAAGAAAATTCCTCCGTCGACTGGGCGGTCTAGAGCGCCCCCAGGCTGGCGCGGAGACGGCCGGGTGTTCGGATGGGTGCCTGGTCCGTGCGGTTGTGCCCGCCTGGGCGAGGGTCGGCATCGGCGAGCGCCCCTGGCACCCTCCGGCTACTCCGAGCGCAGGGCGACCAACGGGTCGACCTTTGCGGCGCGCCGCGCCGGCAACAGGCTCGCGACACCCACAACGAGGGTGATCACCCCCGCCACGACGGCGAGGGCGAGCGGGCTGTTCGGCTCGACGCCGTAAAGAAGGGAGGCCATGTACTGCGTCAGCTGCAGCGCGAGCAGCGCACCCACCACGAGACCCGCCGCGGCCAGGCGGAGCCCTTCCTTGAGCACGAGGCCCAGCACGTCCGCGTCCTGCGCCCCGAGGGCGATGCGCACCCCGAACTCCCGGGTGCGCTGCGCGACGGCATACGCCATCACGCCGTAGAGTCCGACGGTCGCCAGAAGAAGGGCCGAAACGGCGAAGATTCCCGCCATAAGCGCGGGCGACCGGCGCGTGGCGAGGCTGTCGCTGACGCGCACCTCCATCGGGCGCAGGTCGGTGAGCATGACGTCTGGATCCACTTCGCGCACCGTCCTGGCGAGCGTGTCGGCCAGGGCCCCGGGGTCCAGGCTCGTGCGCGCGACGAGGACGTAGTTGCGGAAATACTGCCGGCTGAAGGGAAAGTAGACTGTGCCCCGACCGTGCGCTTCCGTGAGCCCAGACTGCTTCACGGTGCCGACCACGCCCACGATCGTGAAGGGCTTTTCGTCCGGGCCCGGTTTCGTTCCCTGATAAAGCTGCTTTCCGATGGCGTCGCCTCCCGGCCAGTAGTGGCGCGCAAAGGTGTCGTCGACCACGCAGGTTAGCCTGTTGCCTACGGCGTCGTCCCGGCCCAGGAACCGGCCGCTGCGCAGGGGGATCCCCATTGCGGCAAAGTAATCCCCGGCGACACCGACAACATCGTGAATAAGGAAGGACTGCTCCCCATGCCCCGCAGTGTAGCCGACGACGGCCATGGCATCACCCCCGGTCGCGCCGACGACGGGAATGCTCGACGTGGCGCCCACGGCCGAGACCCCGGGCAGTCCGCGCGTCTTCTCAATGAGGACGTCGAAGAACTTGTGGAAGCTGTCGAGCGTGTGGTACCCGAACCAGGTGAGGTTGAAACGGCCGGTGATCACGTGGTCCACCCGGAAGCCGGGAGAAACGTCCATGGCGCGCCTGAGGCTCATCCCGAGGAGTCCCGCGCCCGTCAGCAGGACGAAGGCCAGGGCGATCTGCGCCACGATGAAGGCGCGGCGCAGCCGGAGCGCGGCGCGTCCCGCGGTCCCGCCGCGCACCCCGGACTTGAGCGCGAGCGCAAGCCCTCCGCGCAGGGTGAACCATGCGGTCGGCAACGCGACGAATGCGCCCACGGCCACAGCCCCTAGGACCGCCGCGGCGGCGAGCCTCCCGTTGAACACGACCTCGGCCCCGAGCGGCAGGCGGTCGACGCCCAGCGCGCCCAGGAAACGAATGGAGATGGCACCAAGCGCAAGGCCCAGTGCCGCCCCGGCCAAGGCGAGCAGGAGGGTCTCCGCCATGATGTCCCCGACGACGTGGCGCTGGCCTGCTCCCAAGGCCTGGCGAATCGCCGTCTCGTGGGCGCGGCTGGTCGCACGGATGAGCAGCAGGTTGACGAGGTTGACGCACCCGATGAGCAGGAGGACGAGCGCGGCGGCCTGCAGGAGGAGGAGCGTCGGGCGGGCGGAGGCCACGAAGTCGGCCTGGAGGGGGGCGACGACGGTGCGGCAGCCGGAGTCGGAGACAACCTTTGCCTCCGGAAACTCCGGCGCCAGCGCGATGTCGAGAGCGTCCACCTGCGCCTGGGCGTCCGCCAGCCTCGCCCCGTCGGCCAGACGGGCGATCTGGACCTTGCCGACGCTGTGGCGCGCGCCGACGCTGCGCTCGCCCTCCTCCGAGGACAGCGGAGAGTAGACCGGCGCCTGGAATGACAGGAACCGGAACCTCGGCGGCAGCACGCCGACGATTTTGCGCCGGATCCCGTCCATTCGGATCGACTTGCCGAGCACGTTGGGATCGGCGCCGAAGCTGGAGCGCCAGAATTCGTAGCTGAGCATGGCCACGTGGTCGGTCTGGTAGGTCATCTCCGCGGCGGTGAACGCGCGTCCGAGGAGGGGACGGACGCCAAGGGTCGCGAAGAACTCCGGGGTGACCCTCCCGACGTTCTCGATCGACGTGGACCCGCTCTCGCCGACGACCGACGACGCCTCGTCGATCTCCGCGAGCGACGCGAGGGCCGGGAGCTTGCCGCGGCGCTCGTAGTAGGTCGTGAGCG
>CAYNLL010000478.1:0-2912 GCA_964398015.1 uncultured Opitutaceae bacterium
CTTCACCTTCTGGGAGGCGACCTCCTCGCGGCCCAGGCAGCGCAGTCCAAGCGCGGTTTCGTAGATCGGCACCGCTTCATCGATGGAGCGGACCGCGATTCCCAGGTGGTCAATGCATTGGATCATAAAGGTGGGGGCAGGCGGCGTTGAGGCGTCAGTCTAGGCCCATTCACCCGGCCGGGCTGCGCGTCAATTGTCCGCTTATGCGCATTTCTGAGGGAGGGGGTCATCGACGCCTTAACTTATTCCGGGTTAGCGTCTTCGCCAATAAATCCTGCGGCCTTAAGGAGCTTGCGCGCGGCGAACGGGGCGCTCGTAAGCCCGGCGGCGACCTCGAGTTCCAGGGTGCGCCTGAGTTCGGCCACCGCGCCCTTCGAGGCAAAGGCGTCCCTCAACCCCTGCTCGAGGAGGGCGGAGAGCCACGAGAGGGCCTGCATCCGCCGGCGCTCGGCGAACTGGCCGTTGCTCTTGCCAAGGGTGATGAAGCGCTCGACCTGCTCCCAGACCTCCCGCACCCCGTGCCAGCTGAGCGATGTGCAGGCCAGGACGGGCGGGTGCCATTCCCCAGCCGCGATCGGGAAGTAGTGCAGGGCGCGCTCGAATTCGAGACGCGTGGCCTCGACCCTGAGCCGGTTGTCCCCGTCGGCCTTGTTCACCGCGAGGATGTCCGCCATCTCGATGATCCCCTTCTTGATGCCCTGGAGCTCGTCGCCCGCCCCGGCGATCATCAGGAGCAGGAAGCAGTCGACCATCTCCCGCACCATGACCTCGCTCTGGCCGACGCCGACGGTCTCCACCAGCACGATCTCAAATCCCGCCGCCTCGCACAGCGTGATCGACTCGCGGGTCCTGCGGGTCACCCCCCCGATCTCACCGCCCGTCGGCGACGGTCGGATGAAGGCCGAGGGATGCCGGGCCAGCTTCTCCATCCGCGTCTTGTCACCGAGGATGCTGCCGTGGGAGATCGGGCTCGACGGGTCGACGGAGAGCACGGCGACCTTCCTGCCCGCGTTGCACAGGGAGACCCCCAGCGTGTCGATGAAGGTGCTTTTCCCGGCGCCGGGGGTGCCGGTGATGCCGATCCGCCAGGCTTTCCCCGCGAACGGCGTGAGCGCGTTGAGGAGCTCCGCCGCCGCGTGACGGTGGGCGCCGGCCCGGCTCTCCACCAGGGTGATCCCACGGGCGAGCGCCCCGCGCTCCCCCGCCCTGATCCCCTCCACGAGCGCCGGCAGGTCGAAGGGCCGGGCCTGCGCCGCCGGGGACGGGGGAAGGGGCGGCCGGCGCATTCCCGCGACCACGCGGGTCGCGAACTCCGGCCCGGCGTCCTGCGGCGCCCAATCGGGCGCGGTTGGGTCGGCTTGCATGGGCGTGTCCCGGGCCGCCTCAGGCGACCGGGGCGATCCCCAGCCTTTCCAGGACCGCCGCGGCCGAGACGGGGACGGGGGTTCCCGGGCCGAACACCGCGGCGGCGCCGTTCTTGTAGAGGTAGTCGTAGTCCTGGGCGGGGATAACGCCGCCGACGACCACCAGGATGTCCTCGCGCCCCTGCAGGCGCAGCTGCTCGACGAGCTGGGGAAGCAGGGTCTTGTGGCCCCCCGCGAGCGAGCTCATGGCGACGATGTGGACGTCGTTCTCGATGGCGTCCCTCGCGGCCTCCTCGGGCGTCTGGAACAGCGGGCCGATGTCGACGTCGAAGCCCATGTCGGCCATCGCGGTCGCCACCACCTTCGCGCCGCGGTCGTGCCCGTCCTGGCCCATCTTGGCGATGAGGATGCGCGGCCTGCGGCCCTCGCGCTCGGCGAAGGCGTCGGCCATCGCGCGCACGCGGGCGATCGCGTCGCCCCCGCCGTAGGCGGAGCGGTAGACGCCGGCCACGGTGCGCACCTGCGCCTGGTAGCGGCCGAAGACCTTCTCCAGGGCGTCCGAGATCTCGCCCAGGGTGGCGCGCAGCCTGCCGGCCTCGACGCTCAGCTCGAGCAGGTTGCCCCTGCCGGTGCGCGCGCATTCCGTGAGGGCCTCCAGCGCGCGGCGGACCTGGTCGCCGTCGCGCTCGGCCCTGAGCCTCTGGAGCTGCTTCACCTGCGCCTCGCGCACGGCGGAGTTGTCGACCTCGAGGATCTCCATCGGCGCCTCGCGCTCGAGGCGGTGCCGGTTGACGCCCACGATCGTCTCCTTGCCGGAGTCGATGAGCGCCTGCCGCCGGGCGGCGGCCTCCTCGATCCTGAGCTTTGGGATGCCCGTCTCGATCGCCTTGGCCATCCCGCCCAGACGCTCGACCTCCTGGATGCGGTCCCAGGCCTTGTGGGCGAGGTCGTGCGTCAGGCGCTCGACGTAGTAGGAGCCGCCCCACGGGTCGACGACGTTGCAGATGCCCGACTCCGCCTGGAGGAAGAGCTGGGTGTTGCGCGCGATGCGCGCCGAGAAATCCGTCGGCAGCGCGATGGCCTCGTCCAGGGAGTTGGTGTGCAGGCTCTGTGTGTGGCCCATGGCGGCCGCCATGGCCTCCACGCAGGTCCGGGCCACGTTGTTGTAGGGATCCTGCTCGGTCAGGCTCCAGCCGCTCGTCTGCGAGTGCGTGCGCAGCGCCATCGACTTCGGGTTCGCAGGGTTGAACTCCTTCACCATCTTCGCCCAGAGCAGGCGGGCCGCGCGCATCTTCGCCACCTCCATGAAGAGGTTCTTGCCCTGGGCCCAGAAGAACGAGAGCCGCGGGGCGAAGGCGTCGATGTCGATCCCGGCCTTGATCCCCGTGCGCAGGTACTCGAGCCCGTCCGCCAGCGTGTAGGCCAGCTCGAGGTCGGCGGTCGCGCCGGCCTCCTGCATGTGGTAGCCCGAGATCGATATCGAGTTGAACTTCGGCATCTTGCGGGAGGTGTACTCGAAGATGTCCGCGATGATCTTCATCGAGGGCA
>CAYNLL010000479.1:0-2901 GCA_964398015.1 uncultured Opitutaceae bacterium
TGAAGTCGAACGGGATCTCGTCGACCTTCTTGCAGTTGCGCTCCACGTCGAGGTCCGTGTGGGAAAGGATCGCCCGGTCCAGGAGGTTGCGCAGCCCCGTCTGGTAGAAGCTGTTCATGTACGCGTAGCGCAGCACGTCCTCGCTTATCCTGTTGGTCACGTCCACGTAGCGTTCCAGCACCACGTGGTCTTGGGTCAGCGTGCCCGTCTTGTCGGTGCACAGCACGTCCATCGCCCCGAAGTTTTGGATGGCGTGGAGGTGCTTCACAATCACCTTCTTGCGCGACATCATGAGGGCGCCCTTGGAGAGGCACACGGTCATGATCATGGGAAGCATTTCCGGAGTGAGGCCCGCGGCGATGCCCAGGCCGTAGAGGATCGCTTCCAGCCAGTTGTGGTCGCGGAAACCCACGATCAGGAAGCAGAAAAGCACCATCACGACCATGAAACGGATCATGAGCCACGTGAAGCGGCTGATGCCCTTGTCGAAGCTGGTGGGATCGCGTTTTGAAAGGAGCTTCTCCGCCAACGAGCCAAAGAAGGTCTGCGAGCCGGTCGAGAGCACGATGGCCCGCGCGGAGCCGCTGAGGACGTTGCTGCCCATGAAGCACGCATTCGTGAACTCGAACTGCACCCGGTTGGCGGGCTGATTGTTGTCCGCGCCTTTCTCGACGGGCATGGATTCGCCGGTGAGGGCGGACTGCGACACGAAGAAGTCCTTCGCCGTGAGGATGCGCAGGTCGGCCGGTATGAGGCTGCCTGCGGCCAGGATCACCACGTCGCCCGGCACGATCTCCTCCAGCTGCACGTCCAGCTCCTTGCCGTCCCGCATAACGGTGACGGTGGTCTTCACCAGCTTCTGGAGTTTTTCCACGGCGCGCGACGACCGGGTCTCCTGGACATACGACAGGAGGACGCTCAGGACCACCATCGCGCCGACGATTCCGGCATCTACCGGGTCGTCCGCCGCCCAGTAGAAGAGGCCGCACATCACCAGAAGTTGGATGACGAGCGGATTCTTGCAGCGGTGGAGAAGATCCATGACGATGGACTTCCTGCCCCCCGCCGCTACCGTGTTGGGCCCCACCTCTTTGAGGATCTTCTCGGCCTGTTCGGTGGTGAGTCCGCTCGTCGTGCTGCCAAGGCGGCTTAGCATCTCCTGCTCCGGAGCGGTGAAAAGGCTCGTTTCGGTCGGCACGGTGGTATGGGAATGCGTTTTCTGCGTCCCTGGCCTTGAGGCGGTGAGACCCAACGAGGAAAGCGATGATTCCCAATGCTGGGCGACCTTTTTCTTCCGGAAAGACACCCAAAAGGGTGAATTCACCTGAAGGTCACACGAGGCCAAACCGAGCCCCGGCGCGAGAGGCACCGGCGGCGCCGCCAATTTTCTGTTGCAGGTACTCGGGGCAGCTCTCTACTTTCAACCTTTTAGGTAAATGCAAACCCACGGTCCGAAACGGGTCTACACACCACATTCGCTCGAGTGCTGGTTCGACATGCTCGCCGACGATTGGTCGGAGACCTTTACCGAGAGCCAATTGGACGAGGGCCGCAGGATCTACCGCAACGGGGAGGTGCGCGAGCTCGAGCTCACCGACCGCGATGCGATCATCCACCGTCGGATAGAGAAGAAGGACGAGTACGCCGTCATCGAATGGAACGCCGGGACGCTGGCCGTCCGCTCGTCGATGACGGATCGGGAGATTGCGCATGCCCTTGCAGTGGCGGGACTTCACGAGATAGAGGAGCTGGTCGCCGACGAGATCTCGCCTCTTCCGGCCGAGCCGGGGGCGAATGGGGAATCCGCGGCCCACGGCGCGCCCAACGGCGCCAACGGCAAGGCGCCCGCGGCGGCCAACGGGGCGCGCGGCGCCCCCGTCGCGCGCCTGAATGGGCCCGCCCGCCCTCTCCTCCTGGCCTTTAAGATCAAGTCCTCCGGCCTCGCCTTCCAGGCGTTTTGGGTCGAGGAGGACAAGAAGACCCGCCAGCCGGCCCTCGGGCCGGGCGCCCATGCCGGAGCCGGCGGGAACGGCCACGTCTCGTCGGGGGAGCGCGCGAAGCTGATCGGCCTGGCGGCCTACGCCCGCAAGGCGCACTTCCAGTACAGCCAGGACACGGGCGTCTACCTGATGGAGTCCCTGGTGGAGATCCCGAACTTCCTCAAGGTGACGCTGCCGCTATGGAGGCGCGTCTTCTCGATCGAGCTCGACGAGAAGACGGCCCATCTGCTCAAGGGCACCCGCAGCATCGAGATCGAGGCGGTCGCCGAGCGCTCCGCTGGCGACGGCGGGCTCAACCTGCGATGGATCTTCCGCGCGGGCGAGAGGATGCTCACCGACGGCGAGGTCTCCGCGCTCCTGAAGAGGGGAGGCCAGCCGGTGATCCTTCCCAACCTGGGCATCGTCGCTCTTTCCACGGAGAAGTGGGAGTCCTACAGCTCCTGGCGTCGCAACATTGACGAGACCCGGGAGGGTGGGGCGGCCCAGCTGCAGTACCTGGTGTTCTCCCTTTTCAATGACGCGCGGCTCAAGCTCACGCTTTCCCCGGAGATGGAGGCCTGGCGCCAGCGGGTCCTGGCGTCGCCGGACTCGCCCCCCGACCTGCCGTCAATGCTCAGGCCCTACCAGCGCAGGGGCGTCGAGTGGATGCACCACCTCTGCCAGGTGGACTGCCATGGCCTCCTGGCCGACGAGATGGGCCTCGGCAAGACGATCCAGGTCCTCGCGCTCCTCGCGGCCCGGCGAATCTCCGGTCGCTCGAGCCTCATCGTCTGCCCGGCGAGCGTGGTGCCGGTCTGGCGTGAGGAGATCTCCAAGTTCTTCCCGGGAACCCCCGTCGACGTCCTGAAGACCGGAAACGACTTCTCGGTCCGGAAGGACCCCGTGATCTGGCTCAGCAGCT
>CAYNLL010000480.1:0-2878 GCA_964398015.1 uncultured Opitutaceae bacterium
CCACCTGCGCCCGGACTTAGCCAGATCGGCCATGCCCCGGCCGTAGTCGGGAACCTCAAGGGCGACCGACGTCGAATCCCTGCGGTCGTGCCCGGAGATCACGCCCAGGACGGTCGCCGCGTCGCACACCGAGCGCGCGAACGGCCCGATCTGGTCGAGCGACGAGGCGAATGCAATCAGGCCGTAGCGCGACACGCGCCCGTAGGTCGGCTTTAAGCCCACCACGCTGCACAGCGCCGCCGGCTGGCGTATCGAGCCCCCGGTGTCGGAGCCCAGCGCGGCGATCGCCTCGCCCGCCGCGACGGCCGCGGCGCTCCCGCCCGAGGAGCCACCGGGCACGCGCTCCAGGTCCCACGGGTTGGAGGTGGTGTGGAAGGCCGAATTCTCGGTCGACGAGCCCATCGCGAACTCGTCGAGGTTGAGGCGGCCCCAGCAGATCGCCCCCGCCTCCTTCAGCCTTTGGGTCACGGTCGCGTCGTAGGGCGAAACGAAATTGGCGAGCATCCGGCTCGAGGCCGTCAGCGGCTGGCCGGCGACCGAGATCACGTCCTTGATCCCGATGGGGATGCCCTCGAGGGGGCGCGCCCCGGCGGGCCCCGCCGCGGCCCGCCGCTCGTCCGAGGCGCTCGCCTGGGCGAGCGCGTCCGCCTCGTCGAAGGAATTGAAGGCGCCGACCCGCCCGTCGACGGCCTTGGTCCGTGCGATCACCGCTCTCATGAGCTCGCAGGCCGAGAGCTCGCGCCGGCCGAGGCGGCCGGACAGCTCCGAGATCGTGGCGTAGCAGGGGTCCCCGGTCATGGGCTTCGGGGGCGTCACTCGACCACCTTGGGGACGACGAACATGTTGTCGCGCACCTCGGGCGCGTTGCGCAGGGCGTCCGCCAGGGGAAGGCCCGCTTCCGCGGCGTCGGCCGCCCAGACGTTCACGACGGGAAACGCGTGCGCCGTGGGCTCCACGCCGGAGATGTCCACCTCGTTGAGCAGCGCGACGTAGGCGAGCACGTCGCCCAGCTGGGTCGCGAACCGCGCCTTCTCCTCCGCCGTGAGTTCGATGCGAGCCAGGTTTGCGACGTGGTCCAGCTTGAGGTCGTCGGGCATTGGCATGGTCTTATTTCCTGAGCTGGTAGGCCGTGGTGTTCGCTATCCCGCCCTGAATGGCGTGAAGCACACCGTTCACCTCGTCGTCGGTCAAGGTCCGCGACGGCGACCGGAAGACGAGCGAGAAGGCCAGGCTCTTCTTGCCCTCGGGAAGGCCCTTGCCCTCGTAGACGTCGAACACCTCCACCTTCTCGACCGAGAAGGAGTCCCCTGCCGCCGACCGGGCGACGGCCGCCACCGCGCGGCGCACGCCCTCGGCCGGCGCGGAGGCGTCGACGACTAGCGCGAGGTCCCTGAGCGCGGCGGGGAACGGGCTGAACTCCCGGTACCTGAGGCGCGCCGGCGCCACGGCGAGCCTCTCGGGAAGAACGGTCAAGTAGCCGGCGAGCACGGTGCCCTCGATGCCGCGCGAGCGGAGCATCGAGAGGTTCACCAGGCCGAAGCGAGAGATCCAGCCCTTGTCGGCGGAGCCGACATTGACCGCGTGCTCCGGCTGCCAGCCGAAGCCGGGCCCGGTGACGGGCTCGGTCGGCTCGCTTTCGAGGTCGATGCCGGCGGCGGCCGCGATCGCCGCCATGTGATGCTTCACCGTGTAGAAATCCGCGGGCTCCCGGCGCTTCCAGCGGCGCTCGGTGTCCTCGGCGATCAGGAAGGCGGCCGAGGCCGACTCGTAGACCCGGCCATTGTTCTCGATGAAGACCCTCCCCGTCTCGCACAGTCTCGAGGCGGCGACCCCCCGCGACTGGTTGAGCAACAGCGTGTCGAGCAGGCCCATGAAGAGCGAAGGGCGGAGGTGGGACTGGTCCTCGACGAACGGGTTGGAGAGCGCGAGCTCCGCCGCCGCGGCCTGCGAGACCCAGGTCGTGAGCTCGGCGGCCGGCCTGAGCGTGACGCTCACGCATTCGTGGAAGTCGTGGCCCACGAGGTACGAGGTCACCCTGCGGTTGAAGGCGACCACCGGGTCGTCCTCCGCGGCGAGGCCGACGGAGACGACGCGGGCCTGGGGGATCCTCTCCGTGCCGTAGATGCGCAGGATCTCCTCCACCAGGTCGATCGGCCGCTCGATGTCGTCGCGCCAGCTCGGAATGGCGACCGTCCAGGCGGCGCCGCCGTCCGGCGACGGATCCTCGCGGGTTATGTTGAGCTCGAGCGATTCAAGGGCCGCGCGCATTTCCGGGGCGGGGATGTCGAAGCCCAGGCGCTCGCGGACGAAGCCCGAGGAGACGCGCACCTCCCTCACCCAGGGGACGTCGCCCCCCACGATGCACGCCGGTCCCGTGGCGGCGCCGCCGGCGGTCTCGATGATCAGGTCGATCGCCCTCCAGGCCGCTTCGCGGGCCGTGTGGGGGTCGACGCCCCGCTCGAAGCGGTACGACGAGTCCGACGAGAGCCCGAGGGAGCGCGACGTCCAGCGCACGGACGCCGCGTTGAAGATGGCGCTCTCGATGACGATCGAGGTCGTGGAGGCGTCGACGCCGGAGTTCTCGCCTCCCATGATGCCGGCGATGACCAGCGCCTTCGAGGCGTCGGCGATCACGAGCGTCCTTCCCGAGAGCGTGCGCTCCTTGCCGTCCAGGGTGGTGATCTTCTCCCCGTCGCGCGCGCGCCGCACCACGATCGCTCCCCCGCCGATCTTGTCGGCGTCGAACGCGTGGAGCGGCTGGCCGTACTCGAGCATCACGTAGTTGCCGACGTCGACGACGTTGTTGATCGGGCGCAGGCCGACGGCCCGCAGCCGCTCCTGCATCCACCCGGGGCTCGGGCCGACCCGCACGCCCGCC
>CAYNLL010000481.1:0-2653 GCA_964398015.1 uncultured Opitutaceae bacterium
GGTTGCACGACTATAGGAGGCCCTTGCAGGCCCCGTGCCACCCGCTCCCCCGAGGCGTGAGCCTCGGCTTTGCCGGCGTCACCGTTCGAATCCGGCGGGATGCCGGACCAGTCATGGCGGGACCCCCAACTTAAGGAGTCCCACTAACGCAAGGGGATAACTTCAAAAACCGCGACCCCCGGCGCAAGCCCAAATTTGAGCGGTGCGCTCAGCCCTGCGACAGGTGCAACTGCTTGATCGACGCGCAGCCGGGAATCCTGCGGATCCGCTCGATGATCTCCGCCCGGTTGAGGAAGAGCTCATTCCTGACGACGGCGTGCGAGGCGTGGACCACCAGCCGTCCCCGCTCGTCGATCCGCACCGCGTTCGAATACGAGGCGTTCGCTGCGCCGACGATCTCCGGCCACACGTCGCGGATCGCCTGCTCGACCGTCGGCCGGCCGATGCCGTACTTGGAGCGCAGGCTGTCGATCACCTCCACCAGGCTCTGCGCGGACCTGCGCCGGATCCCGCGCGGATCCTCGGAGGGCACGCGCCGGAGCGAGGCGATCAGGTCCTCAGCCGACCTGCTGAATCTGTGGGGTTCCTTCTGCATCGGGCTCAGGCTGGAAATGCCCGCGGCCCGGCCCCGATGCAAACTTTAGCGCCTGCCACACCCAGCCCCGGGGAATCTGGCCGATCGCCCCGCAGCCGAACCTGCGGCAGCGCCTCAGGATCGCAGCCCCTGCGCCGAACCTGTCCGTGTACGAGCGGGCGTTGCCCCGGGTGAAGAAGCGGGCGAGCCAGCGGCCCGTGCGCGGGTAGCTGGCGAACTGCTCCCTGGCGATCCTTAGCCTGAGCAGGTGCGCCAGCCTGAGCATCCGGATCCAGGTCCTCTCCGTCCACTGGCCGGGCGCCACCCGGTAGAACGCGCCCACCGCGCGGATCACCTCGATGCGGCCGGCGCAGGAGAGCCTGTACCAGAACTCGTAGTCCGCGACGGGGCCCCACGCCTCGTCGAAGCCCCCGAGGCGCAGCGCGACGTCCCGCCTGACGAGCACTCCCGGGAAAGGCGTCATCGAGCTCTTCAGGAACAGCCGCGGCGGGTAGGCGACGACGGACGGCGTGCCGCGCGGAGGGCGAGCCACGGGCATCACGAGGCCGCGCGAGGTCTTCATGCAGACGGCGACCGTGTCCCCGGTGAGCCGCGGCAGCACGGTCTCAAGGTACCAGGGATAGAGCGTGTCGTCCTCGTGCAGGACCATCACCCACTTTCCCCTGGCCGCCCTCAGGCAGTGGTTCCAGTTCCCGACGGCGCCCAGGGCGACCGGGTTTGCCGAGTAGGAGAACGTGGTCCGGGGAAACCGGTTCACCAGCTGGCGCGTCTCGCGCATGCGCCCGTCGTCGCAGACGAGCACCTCCATGGCGACCGACGCCGTCTGCGCCGCGATGCTGGCCAGCGTGTCGGCGAGGAGGGAGGGGCGGTTGTACGCCGGGATTGCTATCGTGACAAGGGGGAGTGCCGATTCCGTCGCGCACTGCGAAACCGTGCCTGAGCCCCGAGCCGAAGCGTGGACGCATTGGATCATGCTGCTTTTGAAAATGACGCGAAAGAGACAGCAAAGTTTCGCCGCTGGTCATTAATCCCCCTAATATCCTTTCCGCGCGAAAGGGCCCCTGGGGGGGCCTTCCGCGCCCGGAAATCCCCGGTTCCGCTAGGCGGCGAGGGTTGCGCGCACGGCGCCAAACACCTCGTCCACAGAGTGCCTGCGCACGCAGTAGTTTCGGTACGAGTCCCCAGGGACGCACACTTCGGGCGCCACGCACTGCGTGCAGGGCAGGGTCGGCACAAGGAGCGTGTGGCCCGGCCCATGCGGCCGGAAAAGGGACGCGTTCTGCGACCCATAGAGGGCGACCACCGGGGTGCCGACCGCCGCGGCGACGTGCATCGGGCCGCTGTCATGACACAGGAGCGCCGAGCTGGCGCGCGCGAGGGCGGCAAAGCGCGCGACCGAAGGCGGGGCGTCCACAGAGAGGACGTGGGTGCGCGCCAGGCCCCGGATCTCGCCGAGCTGGCGCCGCTCCGACGGTCCGCCGACGAGGACCACCTGCACGCCCAGCTCGTCCTGCACGCGGTCGCACACGGCCGCAAAACGCTCCGACGGCCAGATCCGCATCGGGCTGCGGCTCCCCGGATGGACGAGGAGCGTGCGGCCCTGGGCTCCCACAAAGCGCTTCCAATCAGCGACATCGTCCTCGCGTGGCACCAGGCGGATCTCGCGCGAAACCAAGGGGACACCGGCGGGAGCGAGCGCCGTGAGGTAGTACTCGCTGATCGACCGGGCCTCGTGCGCCTGCGCCGGATCGTGCGCCACGTGGGTGTACAGGGCCCGAAGCTTGAGGCGGTGGGCGCCGTGGTGGAGCGCGAGTCTGAACGGGGCTCCGCTCAGGCGTGTGACGAGGGCCGTCTTCTCGGTGTTGTCGAGATCCAGCACATGGGTGAGGCCCGCGCTGCGGAGCTCCCTGAGGAACCGGGGCCACCCGGCCCAGCCGGACGGGAGTTCCAGCACGCCGTCGACGTCCGGGTTGAGGGCGAGGACTCCGGCGTACGCGGGCTGCACCAGGGCCGATATCCTGGCCTCCGGCCAATGGAGCCTCAGGTTGCGGAACAGGG
>CAYNLL010000481.1:2663-2871 GCA_964398015.1 uncultured Opitutaceae bacterium
GAGATAGCGGCGCCGGATGACCAGGATGTTCGGGTGTTGCGGCATGGGATCGGGCCCTCCCATGGAAGCGCAGCGCCGCGGTGCGCGGCAACGCTATACGCGCGGGCGATGTCGGGGGGGGGCTATTTGGCGGGGCGGATCAGCCGCGAGAAGAGGCTGCGGCGGCGCGGGGGGGGGATCGGCGCCCGCACGATCTTCGGCGCCCCCG
>CAYNLL010000482.1:0-2866 GCA_964398015.1 uncultured Opitutaceae bacterium
TGTCGGCGCGCGTGGCCGGCGACCCGAGCCCGCGCTCCTTCAACGCCTCGGCGAGCTCGTCGTCCTCGACCAGCTTCCCCGCGCCCTCCAACGCCGAGAGCAGCGTGGCCTCCGTGTAGCGCGGCGGGGGCCGCGTCGCCTCCTCGTGGAGCACGGCGTCGACCGTCCGCGCTCGCGGGGGCTTCCCGTCCGCGGGGTCCAGCGCGGGCAGCGCCTTGGAGTCAGGGGAATCGTCCTCTACCGTGGTCTTGCCGTAGACGGCGAGCCATCCGGGGGAGGTGAGCACCTTGCCCTCCGTCTTGAAGGCGTGGCCGGCGACGGTGCTGGTGCGCGTCGTGATGTCGAACTCGGCAGACGGGTAGAACACCGCGACGAAGCGCCGCGCGATCATGTCGTAGATCTTCGCCTCCATGTCCTCGAGCGGCTTGTGCACCTCGACGGTCGGGATGATCGCGAAGTGGTCGGAGATCTGCGCGTTGTTGAAGATCCTCTTGTTGGGACCGAGCCACTGCTCCTCGAGCACGCGCGCCGCGTGGACCCCGAGCTCCCCCGGGAGGTTGAGCAACGCCTGGCGGCAGGTCGGGATGTAGTCCTCCGGCAGCGCGCGAGAGTCTGTCCTCGGGTACGTGATCATCTTGTGGCGCTCGTAGAGTGCCTGGGCGATCTGGGAGGTCCGCCTCGCGGAGAGGCCGAAGCGGTTGTTCGCCTCGCGCTGGAGCGTCGTCAGGTCGTAGAGCCTCGGCGAGGCCTGCGTGCTGGCCTTCTTCTCCTCGGTGACGAGCGCGTCGGCCGCCCCGCTGCAGGCCGCGTGGATGGCCTCGGCCTTCGCCTTGTCCCAAATGCGGTCGATCCTGTCGTGCTCGTCCGCGTCGGACTTCTTGAAGTCGGGCCTCTGGTAGACGCCCTCGTACGTCCCCTTCGCCACCCGGAAGTCGGCCGTCACCTGCCAGTAGGCGCGGGGCTTGAAATTGCGGATCTCGAGCTCGCGGGCGTAGACGATCGCGAGGGTGGGGGTCTGCACGCGCCCCACCGAGGCGACGTTTCCCGCCCTCGAGCCGAACATGCGCTTCGTCAGGGCGCGCGTCCCGTTGATCCCGATCAGCCAGTCGCTCTCGCTGCGGCACCGGGCGGCCTCGGCGAGGCCGCGCATCTGCTCGCCGTCCCTCAGGTTGCGGAAGGCCTCGCGGATCCCCTCCTGGGTCATCGTCTGCATCCAGGCGCGCTTCACCTTCAGCTTGCTCTTCGTCAGCTGGTAGATGTACGTGAAGATGAGCTCCCCCTCGCGGCCCGCGTCGCAGGCGTTGATGACCAGCTCGATGTCCTTGCGTCCCAGGAGCTTCTTGAGGAGGGCGAAACGGTCCTTGGCGTCTTCTATGGGCTTGAGCTCGAACTTCTCGGGGATGATCGGCAGCGCGTCCAGCCGCCAGAAGCCGTACTTCTTCTTGTCGATGTCCTCGGGCATCTGCAGCTCCACGATGTGCCCCACGGCTGAGGAGATGACGTAGTCGTCGTTCTCAAAGTGGTCCCCCTTCTTGGAGACCTTGCCCAGCGCGCGCGCAAGATCGGCCGCCACGGACGGCTTCTCTGCGATGATGAGTGACTTCATGAAGCCGCGAGCCGATAGGCCCCGCGCGCCGAGATTTCAAGGTTTACTTTTTGGAGGGGTCCCTCAGGCCGCGGCTTTTGGGGTCTCCGCGAGGGCGCTGTCGAGCGCCGCGATCAGGGCCGCGATGGTCTCGTCGGTCTCGTCGCCCATGTTCGATATCCTGAAGGTCTTTCCCTTGAGCTTGCCGTAGCCCCCGTCGATCACGAGGTGGTGCTTGGCCTTGAGGGTCTTGTTCAGGGCCGCGAGGTCGAGGCCGAGCGTGTTGGCGAAGCAGTTGAGCGTCACGGAGCCGCGGCCCTCGGCGGGGAAGAGGCGGAAGCCCTTTGCCAGGCCCCACTCGCGGACGGCGCGGTTGAGCCGCGCGTGGCGGGCGTAGCGGGCGCCGAGGCCCTCCGCGCGGATGTCCTCGAGCTTGGACTGGAGCGCGTAGATGAGCGGGATGACGGGCGTGCTCGGCGTCATGCCGTTCTCGTGGTTCTTCTGGAACTCGACCAGGTCAAAGTAGTACCCGCGGCCGGCGACGCCGCCGGCCCGCTCCAGGGCGCGCTTGGAGACCGAGAGCAGCGAGAGACCGGGCGGCAGCGCGAGCGCCTTCTGAGAGCCGGTGATCATGATGTCGACGCCGAGCTCGTCCTTGGGAAGCGCCATGGCGCTGAAGGAGCTGACGACGTCGACCACCGAGATGACGTCGGGGAACTGGCGGATGACCGCCATCAGCGCGGGCAGGTCGCTCATGCACCCGCACGAGGTCTCGTTGTGGATGAGCGTGATGGCGTCGTAGTCGCCCGTGGCGAGCTCGCGGCGGACGGCCTCCGGGTCGACGGGCTGGCCCCACTCGAAGCGCAGCGCGCCGGCCTGCTTGCCGCAGCGCAGCGCGACGTCGTTCCACTTGTCCGAGAAGGCCCCGTTCATGCAGGTGAGGACCTTCTTCAGGACCACGTTTCGGATGGAGCCCTCCATCGAGCCCCAGGCGCTGCTGGTGGACAGGTACACGGCGTCCTGGGTGCCGAAGAGCGCCCGCAGGTCGCCCTGCAGCGACTGGTAGAGGGCGACAAAGTCGGCGCTCCTGTGGCCGATCATGGGCTGCGCCATCGCGCGGAGCGTTTTCTCGGAGACGGCGATGGGGCCGGGGATGAAGAGTTTGTAGGCCATGGTGGGTCCGCGTGGACTGTTGAAAACAGTTTACGCCGACCGCCGCGTCAACCTTCATTAGCCATGGGGTCCGCCCCGACCCCCGCCGATGTCCTGGTTCTCGCGAAA
>CAYNLL010000483.1:0-2865 GCA_964398015.1 uncultured Opitutaceae bacterium
GCAGGCAGCGCGGACGGCGTGCACGAGCTTCTCGCGGTCGAATTCCTCGCGCCGGCCGTCCCGCTTGATGACCACCATCCCATCCAGCACGAGCGTCTCCGTCGTCGTGAACCTGTGGCCGCACTCGAGGCACTCGCGGCGCCGGCGGATGGTGTTGCCCTCCTTGCTGATGCGGGAGTCGATCACCTTGTCCTCAATCGAGGTGCATTTGGGGCAGCGCATGGTCGTGGGTCGGGTTTAGTTCAGGCTGAGGAAATTCTCGAGGATCTTCATCCCCCCCTGGGTGGCGATCGACTCGGGGTGGAACTGGACGCCCCAGATCGGGAGCGTGCGGTGCCGAAGTCCCATGACCTCGCCCTCGGCGGTTTCGGCGGTCACCTCCAGCTCCCCGGGGAACGTGGAGCGCTCGACCAGGAGGGAGTGGTAGCGCGTCCCGGGAAACCCCTGGGGCATGCCCCGGAACAGGTCGGTGTCCCGGTGGAGGATCGGGGAGGTCTTCCCGTGCATCAGGCGCCCTGCGCGGACAACGTCGCCGCCGAAGTACTGGCCGATGGCCTGGTGGCCCAGGCAGACCCCGAACAGCGGCTTTCGCCCCGCGAAGGCCCGGATGATCTCCAGGGTCACGCCGGCCTCGCTCGGCGTGCAGGGCCCCGGCGAAAGCAGGACGCGGTCGGGGTTCATGGCGACGGCCTCCTCCGGCGTGATCTTGTTGTTGCGGAACACGCGCTGCTCCACCCCCAGCTGGCCAAAGTACTGGACCAGGTTGTAGGTGAAGGAATCGAAGTTATCTATGACCAGGAGCACCTTCTCCAGACTGACCCGCGATTGACAAGGGGGTCAAGGATGCGGGTAGGGTGGAGGTGCCAAATATGGCAAGTCACTTTCAATTGCTCGCCAAGGACCCCTCGACGGGGGCTCGCCGCGGCCGGCTGGCCACCCTGCACGGCACGGTGGAGACCCCGATCTTCATGCCGGTGGGGACCGCGGGCACCGTCAAGGCCGTGACGCCCGTCCACCTGCGAGAGATCGGCGCGCAGATCATCCTCGGGAACACCTACCACCTCAACCTGAGGCCCGGCAGCGAGCTCATCCGCGACCTGGGAGGCCTCCACCGCTTCATGGGATGGGACGGTCCCATCCTGACCGACAGCGGGGGCTTCCAGGTGTTCAGCCTCTCGAAGCTGAGGGAGATCCGCGAGGACGGCGTCGCCTTCCAGTCCCACCTTGACGGGGCGAGGCTCTTCCTGGGCCCGAAGGAGGTCATGACCATCCAGTCCAACCTCGGATCCGACGTCGCGATGGTGCTCGACGAGTGCCCGCCTTGGCCCGTCGACCGGGACGCGTGCGCGCTCTCGTGCGCGAGGAACGTGCGGTGGGCGCGGCGCTGCAAGGAGGCTGCGCTCGAGAACGGGTTCCTCCCGTCGGGGCGGCACGTCTTCGCGATCGCCCAGGGGTCCACCTACGACGACCTGAGGCGGGCGGCGGCGGAGGCCCTTGCCGCGCTCGATTTTCCGGGATACGCGGTCGGCGGGGTCAGCGTGGGCGAGCCCGAGGAGGAGATGCTCAAACAGGTCGCCGCGACCACGCCGCATCTGCCGCAGGACAAGCCGCGCTACACGATGGGGCTGGGCACGCCGCCGCAGATCCTGAAGATGGTCGCGCTCGGCGTGGACATGTTCGACTGCGTGCTGCCGACGCGCGTCGCGCGCAACGGGCTCGCGTTCACGCCGGACGGGCCGATCAACCTGCGCAACGAGAAGTTCCGCGCGGACCCTCGGCCGATCGTCGAGGGCATGGACAACTACACGTGCCGCAACTTCTCCAGGGCCTACCTGCGCCACCTGGCGACCTCGGGCGAGATGCTCGGGGGAACCCTTGTCACCATCCACAACCTGCACTTCTTCCTCAACCTCATGGAGCAGGCGAGAGCCCACATCGAGGCGGGCGACTACGGGTCCTGGCACCTCGCCTGGATCCGGCGCTACGAGGAGCACCGCCCGGACCCCTCCCCATGAACACCCCAACCGCATCGCGCCTCCTCCTTCTCCTCGGCCTGGCCACCGCGGCGGGCCTCCCGGCCCAGACGCCCACGGCCACGCTCACGCTCCACGCCGACCAGCCCGGCGCGGTGATCAACCGCAACCTCTACGGCCAGTTCTCCGAGCACCTCGGCCACTGCATCTACGGCGGCATCTGGGTGGGGGAGGATTCCCCCATCCCGAACGTCAGGGGCATCCGCTCCGACGTGGTCGCGGCCCTCAGGGAGATCCAGGTGCCCGTGCTGCGGTGGCCGGGCGGGTGCTTCGCCGACGAGTACCACTGGAAGGACGGCATCGGGCCCCGGTCAGGCCGGCCCAAGATGATCAACACCCACTGGGGCGGGGTGGTGGAGGACAACAGCTTCGGCACGCACGAGTTCATGGACTTCTGCGAGCAGGTCGGCTGCGAGCCCTACATCACGGGCAACCTCGGGAGCGGCTCGGTCCAGGAAATGATGGAATGGGTCGAGTACATGACCTCGGACGCCGATTCGCCGCTGGCCAACCTGCGGCGCAGAAACGGCCGCCAGGCGCCCTGGCATGTGAAGTACTTTGCCGTCGGCAACGAATCCTGGGGCTGCGGCGGCGACATGCGCCCCGAGATGTACGCGGACACCTTCAGGCGGTACAACGTCTTCATCAAGGACTACCCGGGCAACGCGCTCTACCGGGTCGCCTGCGGCCCCAACTCCGACGACTATGACTGGACCGACAAGGTGATGGCGATCGCCGGCTCCAAGATCAACGGGCTCTCGCTGCACTATTACACGCTGGAGGGCGGTTGGAACAACAAGGGCTCCGCGACGGACTTTGACGCGAACGACTG
>CAYNLL010000484.1:0-2865 GCA_964398015.1 uncultured Opitutaceae bacterium
CACGTCCCGGACCTCGGGATGGGCCTCGATGTAGCGCAGCCCCTGCTCGTACTCGGGGTGGAAATTGTAGTCCTGGGCGTTCGAGACCAGGCGGCTGCGCGTGCAGTACCGGCAGTAGGCCGCGCACCTGTCCGTGACCAGGAAGAGCACGCGGTCGGGATAGCGGTGGACGAGGCCCGGGACGGGCGAATGCGCGTCCTCACCCAGGGAGTCCAGGGTCTCCTCCGCGCTGACGACCATCTCGGCCGCCCTGGGGACCACCTGCTTGCGGATCGGGCACTCCGGGTCGTTCCGGTCGATCAGGTTGAAGAAGTAGGGCGTGATCGCGAGCGCCAGCTTCTTGTTCGCAAACTCGCAGCCGGCCTTCTCCTCCTCGGTGAGCGTCATGTACCTCTCCAGCTGCTCCTTGGACGTGATCCGGTTCTTGAGCTGCCAGGCCCAGCTGCTCCATTCCGCTTCCGGAACATGCTGCCAAAGCCCTTGGCCTTCGAACCATGACGAGCGGTCTTCGGTGTAGGGCATTTTGGGTCGGCTTCACCGTTAGGCACCTAATGATCGTTGTCAAATGACGGCTTTCGGCCCTGAAAGGGGCATTTTCCTTGGCAGTGGAGGTTCCGGGGATTTTCTTCGACCCTCGATGCCGACACACAAGCCAGCCCTGCTCGCCCTCGAGGACGGAAGCGTGTTCCGCGGGATCGCCTTCGGAGCCGACGCCACGATCGCCGGCGAATGCGTCTTCAACACGTCGATGACCGGCTACCAGGAGATCCTGACGGACCCCTCCTATTTCGGCCAGATCGTCACGATGACGGCGGCCCAGATCGGGAACACCGGCGTCAACTCAGAGGACGCGGAGGCCGCGGCGCCAAAGGCGAGCGGCTTCGTGGTGAGGGAGCTCTCGCCGGTCGTGAGCAGCTGGCGCTCCCACCAGTCCCTCGGAGACTACCTGCGCGCGAACGGAATCCCCGGGATCAGCGAGGTCGACACCCGTGCGCTCACCAAGAAGCTCCGCGTGGACGGCGCGATGAAGAGCTGCCTGAGCACCCTGCCCCTCTCCGATGAGGAGGCCGTCGCCCGCGCCCGGGGATGGAAGGACATGGCCGGGGCGGACTACGTGAAGGACGTGACCTGCAGGGAGCCCTTCGTCTGGCGGGACGACGACGCGGCGAACTTCAACGCGCCCTATGTTCCGGTGGGCACCACCTTCGGCGCCGCGCACACGCCCTCGAGAAAGTTCCGCGTTGCGGCGTTCGACTACGGCGCCAAGCGCACGATCTACCGCAAGCTCGTGCGCCACGGGTTCGAGGTGCACGTCTTTCCGGCCTCGGCCACGGCGGCGCAGGTCGACGAGCACCGCCCCGACTGCGTGTTCCTGTCGAACGGGCCAGGCGACCCCGCGGCCCTCACCCACCTCTTCAAGACGGTCGCGGACCTCGTCCCGAGGTATCCGGTGTTCGGCATCTGCCTCGGCCACCAGATGATCACCCACGCCCTCGGGGGCACGACCTTCAAGCTGAAGTTCGGGCACCGCGGCGGTAACCAGCCCGTCAAGAACATCGAGACGAACCGCGTCTCCATCACGGCGCAGAACCACGGCTTCGCAACGGACCCGGCGAGCCTCGGCGACCGCGGCGCGGTCGTCACGGAGTACAACCTCAACGACAACACGGTCGAGGGGCTCCGCCACAAGGAGCTGCCCGTGTTCTGCGTCCAGTACCATCCCGAGGCCGCACCCGGGCCCAGCGACGCCGATCCCCTCTTCGTGGATTTCTACCGGATGGTGGAATCTCGCAAGGCCGGCCGAATCTAAGCTCCCGCGAGATAGGCCGCGAATTTCTCGGCGTCCTCGGGCGTGTCGACGCCGATCGTCGGGTCGTCCGTGAGGCCCACCGCGATCTGGCGGCCGTTCTCGATGAGACGAAGCTGCTCCAGGCGCTCGATCTCCTCCAGCCTGCCCGCGGGCATGCGGGTGAACGCGTCCAGAAGCGACGCCTTGTACGCGTAGAGCCCCAGGTGCTTGTAGCACGGGTTCGACCGGACCCAGGTGTCGTCCACGTTGCCGCCGGAGTCGCGCGAATAGGGCACGGGCGACCTGGAGAAATAGATCGCCCGTCCGTGCTCATCGCATACCACCTTGACCTGGTTGGGGTTGCGAAAATCCTCGGCCCTCGTGAAGCGCGTCGCCAGCGTCGCCATCTCCGCCGGGCCGCCAATCAGCTCCGCCAGGAGCCCGATCTGTCGCGCCGAGACCAGGGGCTCGTCCGCCTGCACGTTGATCACATGGTCGGCGCCCACGGTCCGGTTCGCCTCCGCGATCCTGTCGGTGCCGCTCGCATGGTCGACCCGCGTCATCACGGTCCTGTAGCCGGCCGCAGCCAGGCAGTCGTGCAGCAGGACGTCGTCGACGGCAAACCACAGGTCAATTTCAGGAACCACGTGCGCGATCCTGTCGGCCACCCACCGCACCAGAGCCTTGCCCCTAATCCCGTGTAAGAGCTTCCTGGGAAATCGCTTGGACTCAAGGCGACACGGTACGATAATTGCTGTTCTGAGCATCCTGGGCAATCGTGCCATCTGGTTTTTGAGTTGCAAGCCGTGGCTAGCTAGGGAGGGTAGGCGGTTCGCGATCTCCATTGTCTGACTCCAAACCCATGAATCCCACTGACACGACCCCCGCTGGACAAGCCGTGGTCAAGGAGCTTGTTGTCCTCAACAAGCTGGGGATCCATGCGCGCCCGGCCGCAATGATCGTGCGCATTACCAACAAGTTCAAAGCCGAGGTGTTCGTCGAGAAGGACGAGGAGCAGGTCAACGGCAAGAGCATCATGGGCCTCATGATGCTGGCCGCCGGCAAGGGCTCCAAGG
>CAYNLL010000485.1:0-2863 GCA_964398015.1 uncultured Opitutaceae bacterium
TCCGTGAGGGCCACAGGATCTCGCATGCCGTCAAGGACGCGCTCCTGGGCTCCCGCCTCAGGGTGAGCGACGTGACGGTTCACATTGAGCCCGCCTGAGCGGCCCCCGCGCAGGCTCAGCGCTGCTCGATCCACTGGGCGAGCTTCCAACCCAGGTAGACGCCGATGATGCTTCCGACCCCGCTCGCGACGAATTCCATCATGAGCCCCATGCTGGAGCAGAGGTAGCCGCCGACATAGCCCCCGACAAACGTGCCCGCGGTGATGCAGAGCTTGGTCACGGCGGCGAGATTGCAAGGCGGCCCCCGAAAAGGCGATTCCCAACAGGGCGCGCGCTCCGGGGACCCTGGCCAGAGGGGCCGAAGGGATTCCGCCCGGGCCGGTGTTATCCCCTTCATCTCCGAAGATGCCATGAATAGCGGCCCCATGGAAAAGACCCGGGCTCGGCTTGCCCGGGCGGCTATGCTCATCGCCGTGCTCCTCGCGCCCTTGCCCGCGGGGGCCGGCTCGGACGCGTCCTCGGAAATCACGGCCGTGTCGTCGGTTGTGAGCTCGGGGTACGTGAGGACCAAGCTATCGGACGGCTCGTTCAAGCCGGAGCTCTACGCCTTTGGGAGCGGCGGGCGAATTGAGGGCAGGCTGGCCGGGGACTCGATCGACAAGATGACCTTCGCGGACATCGCGCGGGTGGTGTCGGCGCCCCTCGCCGGCCGAAGGTACATGCCGGCCACCGATCCGGGGAAGGTCGACCTGCTGATCATGGTCTACTGGGGCACGACCAGCGGCGCCGAGGGGGCATCCAGCTCGGCCGAGTACCAGAACCTGCAGGCGAACCAGGTGCAGCCCACGCCGCCCCCGATGATGGTGGAATCGGACACCAGCATGGGCGCCAGCCAGGCCGCCGTGCTGAACCAGAACCGCATGAGCACCATCCAGGGGCAGATGGCGGACAGCGGCTTTGACTCGGCGCTGGCGGCGGCGAACCTGGAGGACAGGATTCGCCTCAAGGCTGACGCCCGCAACGCGATGCTGCTCGGCTATGATTCCGAGCTGGAGGACTCGGCGGGGCTCGAGGGCACGGCGCTCGGGGGCAAGCGCTCCGAGCTGATCCGCGAGATCGAGGAAAGCCGCTATTTCGTCGTCCTGATGGCGTACGATTTCCAGCGCCTGCTCAAGGACAAGAAACCCAAGCTCCTTTGGGTCACGCGCATCAGCATACGCCAGCACGACAACGAGTTCCAAAAAGTGCTGCCGGCGATGACCTGGTTCGCCTCCGAGTACTTCGGCCAGGACACCCACGGCCTGCTGCGCCGTCAACTGCCAGAGGGCCATGTCGACGTCGGCGAGCCAAAGCCCCTGGGCGTCGTGCCGGACAAGTGAGGATTGCGCGCCGCGCCAAAGGGCGCGTCACTGCGAGCGCAGCGCCGTGAAGGGACTGACGCGCGTGGCGCGTCGAGCGGGCAGGTAGCAGGCGACCATGGCGGTGAGCAGCAGCACGGCGGGAGCGAGGGTGAAGGCGACGGGGTCGAGCGGGCTGACCTCATAGAGCAGGCTGGAGCACATCCGGCCGAGGCCAAAGCCGAGCAGGAGGCCGAACGCGCCTCCAGTGAGGGTCATGGCGAGGCCCTCGCGCAGGATCATCCTGAGCACGGTGCCCGGTCCGGCGCCGAGGGCCATGCGGATGCCTATCTCCCGCGTGCGGCGGGCGACGGAGTAGGCCTTGACGCCGTAGAGCCCGACGATCGCAAGCGCAAGGGCCAGGCCCCCGAAGACGGAGAATAGGGTGGCGCCGAGCCGCACGATCCAGAGGTCGGCCGAGCCGTCCAGGTGCTGGCGGAAGGAGCGGACCTTGAAGACGGGCACCCCCGGGGCGGCCTCGCGGACCACGCGGCGAACGGTGCCGATGAGCGCCGCCGCGACGGCGGGCGTGTTGGCCGCGGTGCGGATGTGGAATTGGACCGTGCTCTGGTAGCCCTGGGCGAACGGCACGTAGATGGCGCCGCCCGTCTGCTCGGAGAAGAGCGTGACGCGGACGTCCGGCACGATGCCGACAACCTCGAGGGCAGGGGCGCCTCCCGCTCGCGCGGCGTCATCGTCGGCATACTGGATGCGCTGGCCCAGCGCGCTGCCGTCGGGCCAGAGCCTCCGCGCGAGGGCCTCGTCGATGATGGCGACAGGGGGCGAACCCGTGCGGTCGGCCTCGGCCTTGGTGAAGGCGCGGCCGCGAAGGACGGGCAGGCCCAGCGTGGCGAAGTAGTCGGCGCCGACGCTGTTCCAATTCGACTCGAAGGCGAGGCCCTCGGCGGCGGTCGCAGGCTTGGCATCCTTGGCGAGGTGGAATCCGGCGCGCTGCACGGGCCGGCTGAGCCTGATGAAGCCGAAGGGGACGGTGGCGGCGATGCTCGCGGACTGGACCCCGGGAATGGCCGCGAGCGCCTCTCCGATCCTGCCGTAGATGGGGAGCGCGCGCGTCTTGTCGAAGCCTCCAAGGCTGGCATCGGCCTCGACGATGACGGTGTTGTCGGCCCGCAGGCCGATATCCGCCCCGCCGGCGGCGAGCGCGCCGCGCACGAAAAGCCCGGCGCACGTCAACAGGCCGAGGGAGAGCGCGATCTGGGCGACCACGAGGGGGTTGCGCGGAAGCCAGCGGCGGCGCGGCGCGGCGTCCTCACCCGCCTGCTCCTTGAGGCTGGAGACGATGTCGCTGCGCGAGAGCTTGAGCGCGGGCCCGAGGGCGAAGAACAGGGTGGCGAGGACGCTGAAGCCGAGCGTGGCGGCAAAGATCGCGGGATTGGCCCTGCCGGAGAAGAAGATGGTGAGGGGGGCGAGCGTGCCCATCGAGGCCATGAGCAGCCCGACGCTCC
>CAYNLL010000486.1:0-2862 GCA_964398015.1 uncultured Opitutaceae bacterium
CGGTCAGCCTGAGGGAGAGCGCGGCCACGGCGTCGTCGAGGTGATGGGGCTTGGACGCCCCCACGATCGGCGCGACGACACCGGGCTTGTGGCAGAGCCACGAGAGGGACACCTGCGCCGGCGCCACGCCGCGGGCCGCCGCGACCGCCTGGACGGCGGAGAGCACGGCCCGGTCCTGCTGGGGCAGCTCCGCGCCGTAGAGGTTCCTTGCGTACTCGTCCGTCGCCGAGCGGGTCGTCGCGGCAGCCGCGGGGAGGCGCGCAAGGACCCCGCGGGCGAGGGGGCTCCAGGGAAGGAGCCCGACGCGCTGGTCGACGCAGAGGGGGACCATCTCCCTCTCCTCCTCCCGGTAGAGCAGGTTGTAGTGGTTCTGCATCGTGACGAAGGGGGACAGTCCCCGGGCGGCGGCGGCGGCCTGCATCTTGGAGAATTGCCAGGCGAACATCGACGAGGCGCCCAGGTAGAGCACCTTGCCCTCGCGCACGAGGTCGTGGAGCGTCTCCAGCGTCTCCTCGACGGGAGTCTCGGGATCGAACCGGTGGATCTGGTAGAGGTCGACGTAGTCGGTGCCGAGCCGCCTGAGGCTGTCCTCAATTGCGTGTCGGATGTGCTTGCGCGAGAGGCCCTTCTGGTTCGGGTCGTCGCCCATCGCATTGAAGACCTTTGTGGCGATGACCACGCGGTCCCTGCCGGGCCCGAAGTCCCTGAGCGCGCGCCCGAGGACCTCCTCGCTGGCCCCGAGCGAGTACATGTCGGCCGTGTCGAAGAAATTGATCCCGAGCTCGAGCGCCTTGCGGATGAACGGCCGGCTTTCCTCCTCGTCGAGGACCCACTCCCGCCATTTCTTGGAGCCGTAGGTCATGGTCCCGAGGCAGAGCCTGGAGACCTTGAGCCCCGTCGAGCCCAGATTCACGAGGTCCATGGGCGTGCTAGGCGCGGGGCGGGGCGCCGTGGTGGGCCGCGTGCGCGGCATACGCGGCCGTGTCGAAGAGCATGGCGTCGATCGCCGCCGCCAGGGGCTCGAGCCTCACGAGGCCCGAGAACACGGCCTTGTCGCCGATGGCGTCCTCAAGGACGAAGGCCGGCCGCTGGCTGATGCGGTGCGAGTGAAAATCAGCCGTGCTCGCATCCACACGGGCCCTGACGGCCGAGGATTCGGCGCGCGCCCTGAGCTTCCTCGCGGGGACCCCGGACGCCTTGGAGGCCGCGGCGACGGCGACGGCTATGTCGCCGACCTTCCTGCCCTCGAGCAAACCGGCGCGCGTGATGGCCAGGCGCACGGTGTCGTCGGCGAAGCCGAAGTCCTTGCCGGCCTCCGCGACCAGGTTCGGGTTCGCGTAGGCGCCCTTGCGCTCCGACTCGAACCAGCCGGAGTTGAGCATGACGGACGAATGCATGACGGTGCCTCCGCTGCGGCGGTAGAACCAGTCGCACTGAGCCCTGGAGACCGGGAAGTCCTCCTCGCGCATGAGCGCGATCCGCCACTCGAACTGCGCGCGGCCGGCGTACTTCGCCTTCAGCTCGGCCCAGACCGGCTCGGCCCAATAGCACCATGACGACAAGACCTCGACGTAGTAGGTGACCTTCATGACGGCAAAATGGAGCGCGGGGCCGGCCCCGCGTCAAGGTGCGCGGCGCACAAAATGAGGAGCGCCCGAAGGCCTCAGTCCACCTCGGCGACGACGGAAAGGGGAGGGGAGGGCCTGCCCGCGACCCTCACCGTGCAGGCAACGCCGACGACGACGGGCTGCGCGGTGGACGCGGGTTTGAGCCAGAGGCGGTACCTGCGGCCGGCCTCGAGGGTCTCGAGCCGGGACGCGACGGCCGGGCTCTCGGGGGACGCGGACACGGCGAGGATCGATTCGGAGGCGCCCGCGGCGATCTCGACGGGCTTCTCGGTGTCCGCCTCCCCGCGGCGCCACACGACAAGGCGGGGCTCGCAGGAGACCACCTCGCGGATGTCCACGTCGAGCGTCAGGACGGCGGGATCCGACGGCCGGTCGTCTGTGGCGACCGTGATTGTCTTCTCCTGGGGGCCCGAGCGGGGGCCCAGCGTGAAGACGACCCTGACCTCGCCCGCCTCCCCTGGCGCGAACGTGTTCTTCGCGATCTCGGCGGTCGTGCAGTGGCAGCTCGTGGTGAGCGAGGTGACCGTGACCGGGGAGGGGCCCGCGTTGCGGAATTTGAAGACGGCGACGACCTCTTTGTCGCCCGAGACGGCGGCCAGCGCCGCCCTCGTTGAGGCCCACGTGAGCGCGCCCAGGCAGGACGGCGGGACCTGCGCCAGGAGGCAAAGCGCGAGCAGCGCGCGCCGGGCCATGCCGCCCGGGGGCGCCTTCGAGGGTAACCAGTCCATGGCCCGGTGATGCTCCGGCCCCGCCCGGCGGTCAAGGGTCCGGCGCGGGGGATGACAAATGTAGAAGGCCGGCGTTGTCACGGGCAAGGCGGACTGATTGGGTCGCTGCCGATGAAGGTACTCGGCATAGACATTGGAGGCTCGGCGATCAAGGGGGCTCCCGTCGACACGGACACCGGCCGGCTTCTCGCGGGCCGCTTCAAGATCGAGACCCCCCTGCTGCTCTCCCCGAGGGAGATGGCCGATGCCGCCGGAATGATCGCGGCGCATTTCAGGTGGCGGGGCCCCGTCGGCGTGGGATTCCCCGGGGTCATCCATGGGGACATGATCCTGACGTCGGCCAATCTCGACAAGAAGTTCATCGGGACCGACGGCGTGAAGCTCTTCACCGCGGCCGTCGGCAGGCCGGTCGCGCTGATCAACGACGCCGCCGCGGCCGGCCTGGCGGAGATGAAGTTCGGCGCGGGCAGGAAGTACGGGGGCAAGGCGCTCATGCTCACCCTGGG
>CAYNLL010000487.1:0-2862 GCA_964398015.1 uncultured Opitutaceae bacterium
TTCGACATCATGGCGGGGGACCAGCTGTTCGTGGACCGCGTCAGCTACAATTTCATGCGCCCCACGGTCGGGCAGGGCTTCGTGTTCAGGACGGACAATATCCCGGACATTGCACGCGTCTACGGGGCGCAGTACTTCATCAAGCGCCTGGTGGGGGTGCCCGGCGACGCGATCGAGATGAGGGAGCCCATGCTCTACCGCAACGGGTCTCCGATCACCGGGTCCCAGGCTTTCGACCTCAATGCGCGCCGGGTCAGGCCCTACCAGGGCTATGCGAACGCCGTGCACGAGGACTCCCGCTACAGCCTCCTCTTCAAGGGCGACGTGGTCACGGTCCCCCACGACGGGTACCTGGCGCTCGGGGACAACTCGCACAACAGCTTCGACGGGCGTTTCTGGGGGTTCGTGCCCGAGAAGGACGTCGTCGGCCGGCCGCTGTTCATCTACTACCCGTTCACGGCGCGCTGGGGAACGGCAAAGTAGGGGAAGGGCGCGGGCCCGAGCGGGCCGTCACGGCCTGATGATGTCGGGGAGAATCCCGGCGCCCGCGCGCCGTTCCACGATGGCGTCGACGGATTTGATCGGGATCACCGGGGACCATTGCTGCCAGTCCTTGCCGGGCTCGGATGCCAGGGTGAACTGCGAATCCGCAGGCGCAGGCGGTGCGAGGGGGCCGTCGGGGGTGGCGAACGCGACGCCTCCCGAGACGAGCGATTCGAGCGACGTGTCCTTCACCTCGGCTCCGCCGAGGAGGCTGACCTTGAAGTTGAAGCCCCCGGCATTCCAGAATTTGGTGCTGGTCCGCACGAGGTCTCCGTAGGGCGCGTCCAGGTGGATGCGGATCAGCACGCAGGTCGAGTCGTCCGAGAGCCTGCTGGCCTCGACCTCGCCGACCTTGAACTCTCGGTAGAAGACCGGTGCCCCCGTTGTCAGGGAGCCGAGCCGGCCGCTCTGCAGGATGAAGGACCGGCCTTGGTCGACGACGTCCGGGGCCGGCGGCTTGTCGAGGCCCGTGAACCGCTTTGAGGGTCGCCCAGGGCCGGGAAGCACGTTGAGCCTCACGCCGGTGACCAGGGTGTCGAGTCCGCGCACGCCGGAGAAGCCGATCTCCGGGCGCACGATCCAGAAGCGCGCGCCGGCTAGGGCAAGTGCCGCGGCGCTCTTCTTGAGGCGCAGCTTGACGAGGACCTTTCCCAGCCCGGGCGCCAGCTCGACGGCCTCCACGTTGCCGGCAGAGACTCCCTTGTACTCGAGCGTGGTTTTCCCGGCCTCCACGCCGGAACCGTCGGCAAACTCGATCGTGACCGTGGGACCCCTGTCGATGAGGTTGCGAAACCCCATCCATCCTCCGACCGCGACCGCGATCAGCGGGACGGTCCAAATGAGGGGGAAGGAATGTGCGCGGGACACCGTGGGGGCGGGGGGAGGGCTCATGCGGTGGAAGGGGTGGGAGGCGGCCAGAGCGCACGCGGGTCGAAGGCCTCGGTGGCGAGGACGGTGAGCACCACGGCCACGGCGAACGCGACGATGCCGCCCTGGGGCTTCACGGTGGAGAGCGCCCCGAAGCGGACGAGTCCGGTGAGGAACGTGGCGAGAAAGACATCGAGCATCGACCAGCGCCCGATCAGATCGATCATGGAGTAGAGGCGGGTCATCCGCCGAGGGTTGGCGGGTGGGCCGCGCCTCACGCTCAGCAGCAGCCACCCCAGGCCGGCGAGCTTGAGCGCCGGGATGAGGATGCTCGCGGTGAAGACGATGGCGGCGAGGGGCCAGAGCCCCTGGCGCCACAGCTCCACGGCTCCGGAGAATATGGTGTCGCTGCGGCTTTGCCCCGAGGACTCGGTGCTGAGCACCGGCAGCAGGTTGGCCGGGAGGAGCATCGCGGCGGCGGCCACGGCGAGGGCGGCCGAGGCGGAGGGGCCCCGGGCCCAGGCGAAGCGGGGGGGAGGGTTCATGGCAGCGCGGCTGCGGCCGTGCGCGGGGGCGCCGGCTCGAAGTCGAAGCTGCGCCGCGCGAGCAGCAGCGACAGGGCCGTGGCGCAGTAGAACCAGAACCCGGGGCCGATCGACACGTCCACGACGCTTCCCAGCTTCATGAGGGCCACCAGGACGGCCAGCACCTGGACCTCGGGTATCGCCCAGTGGTCCATCACACGGGCGAGCCGCAGCAGCGCCGCGGGGTCGACCCTGCCGAGGCCGAGCAGGAACGGGAGCCGCAGGGCGGACAGCGTGGCGAGGAGCGCGAGGGGGATGAGGGCGCCGCAGAGAAGCACCAGGAGCGCCAGGGACTGCATCCCGCCGTCCCAGAGCTGCCCGGCCCCGGTGAAGAGGAGGCTTGTGCGCTCGTCGCCCAGCTTGCCGGCGCTCACAAACGGCAGCGTCGCCGCGGGCAGGGCGAGCGCGAGGCCTGTCAGGGAGAAGGCGAGGGCCGCGTGCGGGCCGAGCCGCGTGCCCTGCTCCAGAAGGGCGTCGCAGCGCGTGCAGAGGGCCTTTTCTCCCGGCTCAAGGCGCACCCTGCGGTGTTCCTGGCCGCAAAGGTGACATGTCAGGTGCGCATCCGTGGCCATGGTCTGGGTGAGGGCGGCTCCATGGTGCCCCCTATGCCGCCGCCCCGCTATGGGGTGTTCACGTCATTCGACCGCACGCAGGGCTTCCAGTTCCTCCCACCGGGAGAAGGCCACGGCATGCAAGCGCTCCAGCTCGTCCAGGCGGGCCTTGACCGTGGCCGCCGCGCTCTTCTCGCGCTGGTAAAACACAGGGTCGGCGAGCTTTGAGGCGAGCGCAGCCTGCTCCGACTCGATGGCCTCGATCTGCCCGGGAAGGGCCTGGAGCTCACCGCGCTCCTTGTTGTTGAGCCTGCGGG
>CAYNLL010000488.1:0-2862 GCA_964398015.1 uncultured Opitutaceae bacterium
TGCTGGCTGCAAAATACTTCTAATTCGTATACCTGGGGATTCGGGCCCACTTGTACTTGCTGGGGGGTGCACAACCGGGGGCATATTGAGGAAATCAAAATGCCCGATCCTGGTCGTGCCCGCGCAAAGGGACAGGGCGCGCCAATGAAAGCCTCCCGTCCAAAGTCCAAGGGGGCGGCGCGCCGGCCGCAGTCCCCTCCCCGGGCAAAGGCGCCGCGGGCAACCCAGGTGGAGGTGGCTCACCCCTCAGTCATCTGCGGAAATGACTTGCTGATCCTCAGCGGCAGCGTCCCGGAAGCACCCGAGGGAGCGACTGTTGTCGAATCCCCTGATGAGGGAAAGGCGAGCTCGCCAGAGGGAACCCGGATCCCGAGAAGCAAGGACCCTCCTCCCCGTCGCCCCCTGATTTGAGGCATGGCTCATAGGCTCGAAGGCCTCGGCACTAAGGAAAATCCTTAGCGAGGAACCGCCGCGCCTCCAATTCCCAAGTTCACGCTCCCCGTGTACTGTGGGCGATCATGCAAGCCTCTACTTCGAATCGTGGGACCTCAACCGCCGGCGACCGGGCAGACCGCGACCTCGCCGATTGCCTGCAGAAATCAGAAATCTACCGCGACTATCAGAGGTCGTTCGAGAGCGCCACGGGGCTGCCCCTCGCCCTCAAATCGGTAGGCTCCTTTCAGACCCCTCTTCACGGCTCGAGGCATGCTAACCCCTTCTGCCTGCTGATGGCCTCCCAAAATAAGACGTGCTCGGCCTGTCTCGAGATGCAGGAGCGAATCGAGGTGCACGCCTCCGAGAAGGCCGCCACCCTCGAATGCTTCGCCGGGATGACCGACTCGGCGGTGCCCGTGCGCATCGGTGAGCGCGTCGTTGCATTCCTCCAGACCGGGCAGGTCCTGATGCGGCATCCCTCCGAGAGCCGCTTCAACAAGATCCTCAGCCGCGTCAGGAGCTGGGGCATCACGGTCGAGACCAAGGCCCTCAAGGACGCCTACTTCCAGTCGCAGATCGTCGCCCGGCAGAAGTACGACTCGGCCGTGCACCTGCTGAGCATATTTGCGCAGCACCTGGCCGGCCTGGGCAACCAGCTGATGGTGACCGAGGCGGCCGCGGAGTCGCAGACCGTCAGCAAGGCCCGCGCCTTCATCGCCGAGCACCTCGGCGAGGAAATCACACTGGGCCAGGTGGCCCAGGCCGCCGGAATGAGTATCTACTATTTCTGCAAGATGTTTAAGAAGGAGATGGGGCTCACCTTCACCGAATATCTCGCGCGACTCAGGGTGGAGACCGTGAAACGCATGCTTCTCGACCCGCACAAGCGCATCAGCGAGGCGGCCTATGACGCTGGATTCCAATCGCTCTCCCAGTTCAACCGGGTGTTCAGGCACTTTGCGGGCGAAACCCCCTCGGACTTCCGCGACGCGCTCCACAAGCGCAAGGCGGGCCAGGCCGAGCCAGCCCGGATGACCTGCGCGGCATAGCCCCTTTTCCGGCGACGAGCCTCTGCGGATGCGGAGGGGCCGCCCCAGATCCACACGGGCGGGCGCAATAGCCGCTCCGAAAATGCCAAGAAGCGCACAGCATGAGGCGGCGCTCAGGGATATGGTGAAGGCATGAAAACCATTGTTGCCCCAGTGGATTTCTCCCCCATCACCGGTTCCGTCATAGATGCAGCGGCAGCGCTGGCGACGCCTGGAGACTCCAACCTCGTTCTCCTTCACGTCCTCCAGCCCCCCGCCGTGGTCGCAGACTTCGGCCTCATGGGCTCGACCATTCTCCCCTACATGGAAAGCATGGGCTTGGCGGCGGCCGAACAGCTCGAAAGACTCAAGAAGCGCGCCGAGGCGCGCGGGCTGACCGTCGTCGCCGCGCAGGTGACAGGAGCCTCGCCGTCCCAGGCCATCGCGACCGAGGCCAAGAGGCGCACGGCCGATTACATCGTCATGGGCTCCCACGGCCACACCGGCCTTTACGACCTTCTGATCGGCAGCACGACGAGCGGCGTCCTCAAGCGATCGCCCTGCCCCGTTGTCATCGTTCCTGCCCAAAGGAAGGCAAAGAAACGGCAGTCCCGCTGACGCCGGCCGCGGAGCACAACCAAGAAATGCCCATCGTTGGCCAAGCGCTGCGGAGCATAAAGGCGCCTCACCTGCTAGAGTCTACCTGTGATACCGAACGAGCCCTTTCTTGATCCCGGTCCCGCGCGTCAATTTGCCGTGCCCTCCCGGCCCAGCCTGCCCCGCAGGTCCGGATGACGTCCCGTCTCGCCCATGGAGATCAGCCAAGCAATCTTTGGAAGGCGCGCCGTGCGCAGCTACACCGACCGCGAGGTGACGCGCGAGTCCATCCGCGCGCTCGCGCGAGCCGCGGTTAGGGCGCCCAGCGCGCTGAACGCCCAGGCGTGGGCCTTTGGCGTCTTTCAGGGACACGGCCTCCTCGCGGATTTCTCCCAGCGCGCCAAGCTTCACTTCCTGGAGCGCTTCAGCCCCGGATCCGACCCCAACGGGCGCATGCGCGAAGCCCTGCTCGCGGATGAATCCTACGACATCTTCCACGGCGCCGGGACGGTGGTCGTAATCTATGCGAAGCCCACGGGCGGCCATTCCGCCGTCGGCGAATGCTATCTGGCGGCCCAAAACTTCATGCTCGCGGCCCATGGCGTGGGGCTGGCGACGTGCCCCGTCGGGTTTGCGCAGCCGTGGCTCGACCTGGACGAGATCAAGAACGAGCTGGGCATTCCTGTCACCTACACGGCCGCATTTCCGCTCGTGGTGGGTTATCCCGCCGGTGAGGCCGAGGATCCCGGCAGGCTGGAGCCCGAGTTCCTCAACTGACGATGAACGACGATCCCGCAGGCTC
>CAYNLL010000489.1:0-2856 GCA_964398015.1 uncultured Opitutaceae bacterium
GTCTTGGCTCGCCGTCCGGCTTTAACCACAGTCCTATGCTCTTGTAAAAGAATGAGGTGGGTGCGTGAAAATCGTCCACTTGACATCGTAGCAAAATGCTACCACGATAAGCAATGAGCACAATTCCGCTTCGCATAGACACCGATCTGGTAAACGTCGCCCGCGAATCGGCCGCATTGATGGACCGGACGCCGACGGCCCAGATCGAGTTCTGGGCAAAACTGGGCCGGGTAATGGAGGGGGCCCTGACCCACGATGCCATCGTAACCGTAAAGGAGGCATCGCGGGTCAAGAAGCTCGACGAGCTCCTGGCCATGGTCTCCACCCCTGAGGGCAAGAAGCGGGCCCTGGCCGAGATTCACCGCCACAAAGGGCCGACGTACAGCGCAGATCCGGGTGAACCCGGAGTGATGATCGAGTCGCTGCCCGACGGTTCCAAGCGCCGTGGCAGGTTCGTCAACCGCCGGTTCACGGCCTTGGTGCCGGTGAACGCGGGATGAGCGCGCCTAGCCTCGTTGTCCTGGCAGGCCCCAACGGTGCAGGGAAGTCGACCTTCTACCGCACCTACCTTCGCGAGTCGGGAATCAAATACCTTAACGCCGACGACATTGCCGCCAAAGTCGGTCTCTCGGTTGCCGATGCTGCACGGGCTGCGGATGCACTCCGGGCCGAATTGCTTCGAACAGGGGAGTCGTTCATCACGGAGACTGTCTTCTCCGACCCGGTGGGCGCGAAGCTCCAGTTCATGAAGGACGCTTTGGCCAAGGGTTATTCGGTCACCCTGATCTATATCGGCTTGGCCGGACCTGATCTTTCCGAGGCGCGGGTGATCCAAAGGGTGGGGGAAGGGGGGCATGACGTTCCGTCAGACCGGTTGCCCCGTCGCTACAAGCAGTCGCTTCTAAACCTGCGGGCCGCCTTGGATTTCGTGCCTGCGGTCAGGGTGTACGACAATTCATCGGACGAGGACCCCTTCCGCCTCGTGTTCGAGAAGGACACCGCCCGCTCCGGCGGCGTCGATCCGCTTCCGGACTGGCTGGCCAGGGTCCTGGCGTAGGGCCTCGGGCCCTGCGCCGCGGCCCCGCCGCCCCTTCCCAGGTGCAACGTACCCCGCGCAACGGCGCACCGGCCTGCTGTCGGCCTTGAGGGGCGCTGGGACGGGAAGGGGACAGGGCGCATTCGGTTCCTTTGGGCAAGACGAAATTCATTAGGGATGTCTAGGCACGGGAAATCAGGTACTGCGCCGACTCTCCTGATGGCCTCTAGCCGAAATTGCCCGATCTTACGTCATGGCGATTTTCACAGATAGAATCATGCAATCTCACACTCATCATTGCAAGACGTTGATGGTTAACCACCATGCTCTACGTCTCGAATGTAGCGCTCAATCAGGCTTAGCAACTCGCCGACTTGGTCGTGTGGAAGAGGGTAGGCCCCGGTGGACGTCTCGTCGCAAGCAAAAAAGGGCCTGAGGGATGGGTACCGCCTCTTTATCGCACCGCGTCTTCGCCTCTGCGAATAAAGCCCCTTCGCCTTGAACCGTTGTCCCGCTTTGGCACTGTTTCGCATCGCTTCGCGGTTCAAATGGGGTCCCCGGCCTTCTGCGCGGGAGGCGAGGCCGATCCGAGTTCGTGACAGGAAGAGTGCGGCGCGTGGATGTCCGGTTTTCGAAGCGTGATGTCGTTGGTGCTGGAGATGAATCTCCCATCTCCTGTGTTGGAGGTTTAAGGCCCGCTTGCGCCGGATTGGGCAAGAATTGCCCCCTTCCAAATAGCGACCGTTAAATGCTATTTAAGATATTTAAGAAGAATCACTTGCATATTTATGTAACAAACGGGCACCTAACCTGCATCAGGATCGTCACCCATGCCGAATAGTTCCGACGTCAACCTGCCGATAGCCGCCGATGAGATCATCATCGAGGCCTTTGCTGCGCCTGATTCGCCGCGAAACGTTCTGGTCTATGCTCCCATGGCCTATTCGACGCCGCATTTCGAGACGGACCTCGAGATTGCGCAGCGCCACATCGACATGGGCGACCACGTCGACCTCGTGCTGTGTGACGCCGAGCTGCCCTCCTGTCAGCTCAACCCTCACCATGACCTAAAGAGATGCGTCGAATGCGTCAGTCGGAGCCTCCAGGGCTCAGCCCAGCTTTCTCCCAAGGCGCCCGTGCTGGGTCTCCTGGAGACGCTCACCCCGGAGGATCGCGCCGCAATCGCGCGGCTGCCCCTGAGGTTCAAGGACCAGGATGCGCTCAGGCGGTTTTCCGTTGGCGGATTCGACGCGGGCCTCGCCGTGCTGTCCTCGCTGATTGATTTTGCGCGCTCCCCCGAGATCGACACCCTGGAGCACGCCGACCTCATTCACCGCACGCTGGCCGCCTCCGTTGCCACGTTTCTCGCCATGAAGAGGACGCTGGCCGCCAAGCGCTACGACCGCGCCTACATTTACAACGGCCGCTGGAGCATGGTGCGTTCGGCGGTACGGGCATGCGAAGCCTCCCGTGTGCCGTACTACACCCACGAGAGGGGCGCCGACTTGAGGAAGTTTGCGCTGTTCCGGGACACGCTGCCCCACGACAAACTCGATTTCCAGCGGCAGGCTGAAGCCGGGTGGAGGCGGGCCGGCGCCTACCCGCAGGCGCAGGCGATCGCACGGGCTTTCTTCGACGACCGGCGCCGGCGCGTGGAGAGGAACTGGTTCAGCTTCACGAAGCTGCAGGAGGAGGGGAGGGTGCCCGCCGACTGGGGGCGGAAGTGCCGGCGCATCGTGATCTTTAGCTCCTCGGAATTTGAGTTCGCCGCGATAGGGGACGCGTCCTTCTATGCCTTCGGGAACCAGCTTTGCTAGACG
>CAYNLL010000490.1:0-2854 GCA_964398015.1 uncultured Opitutaceae bacterium
CCTGGAAGGGCCCTTATTCGATCTTCTTCAGGGTGATGTCGCCGTTGAGGGTCATGGCTTGGATCTCGACTCCCCCCCCATTGAGGGTGCCGGAAACCGTCTTACCGCCAGTCATTGGCGGAAGCAGGGGAAGGGGAGGGATGCCGTCGAAGGAGCCGGAAATCTCTATCTTGGCCTCGGCCATCCCCTCCTTGGCGGCCTCGGCCGCGTCCTTGGCGGCCAGGGCCGCGTCGGTCACGGCCTCGCGGATAGAGGTCCTCACGTCGTCGCGCCAGTCGTCGTCGGATTCGACCTTGGGCGCCGCCTGGGCGGCGTCGGCCCTGCCCGCGGCGGCCTGGGGCGTGTCGGGCGAGGGCGGCGTCGCAGGAACCTTCCTCTTGCGCACCGTGACCTCCGTCTTCGTGACCAGCGACTTGTCGTCGAAGTTCGTGAGGATCTGCCCCCGGTGCGTGCGGAAGCGCACGGCCGCCTTCAGGTCGGACGGAACGCGGATCACCACCTCGCCGCCCATCGAGGTGAACGACAGGGGGCGGGACTCGGCGAGCGACTTGACGGTGACATTGATCTCGCCCTTGACCGTCTCCACGAGCGCGCCGCCCGTGACGTCCTTGAGCTGCACGTCTCCGTGGACCGTGCGCACGTCGATGTCGCCCGAGACGCCCGAGCACGCGACGTCGCCGTGGACCGAGTTCGCGACGATGATCGAGGTCGACCGCGGCACGGTGATGTCAAAGTCCGCGGAATTGCCCGACCAGCCGTCGGAGCCGTATTCCAGGGTGACCACGTTCCCCTTCTCGGCGACCGTGTAGTTCGAGGAGGCGGAGAGGACGCGCATGCCGTCCTTGCGCGGCGTCGGGATGGCGTCCTCGGCGTCGGCCTTCACGGCGATCTCCTTCACGTCGGCGCCGTGGATCGCCACGTCGCCGCGCCAGACCCGGATCTTGAGCGTGCCGGGCTTGGACGGGTCCGAGAACGCGATGGTGTTGACCGAATCCTCCGCGCGGGCGGCGAGGAGGGGGGCGAGCGCGAGCGCGGCCCAGAGGAGAAGGCGGAAACGGTAGGGATGTGTCTTCATAAAGTCGGGAATTGGGGGCGGGGGTCAGAGAAGGTCGATCGCCCTGCGCGCCGACTCGCGGACGTCGGCATCCGCATGGTCGTCTCCGGCAAGCTTGCGCAGCTCCGGTGAGGCCTCGCGCGCCTTTGAGGCGACGAGGAAGTCGATCATGGAGACCTGGACGAGGGGGTTGGGCTCGCGCGAGAGGCAGGCGACGACTCCCGCGCGCACGACCTCCTGGTCGGCGTGGAGGTAGAGCGCGTTCAGGGCGTTGAGCCTCACGTTGACGCTCGTGTCGAAGGCCATCGAGTTGATCAGCCCGTCGATCACCCGCTCGTCGGGCTTGTGCGAGGCCGCAGCCGTCATGACGGTCTCCAGCCTGTCGCCCGTGGTGCGCTTCTGGAGCACCGACTGTTCGACGAGCTGGCCCATCGTGTCCACCCGGGCGCGAAGGTCAGCGAGCTGGCGCTGGGAGGCCGAGCGCTCGCCGAGGGTGAAGCCGACGCCGATGAGGGCGCACGCGCCCAGGCCCTGGAGCAGCAAGGGCCACCACGGGCGCGCCGGTCCCCGCGAGGGTGCCGCGGCGGCCCGGATGGACGCGGCCCACTCCGCCTGGTCGCGCAGCGTGAGCTTCTCGGACTCGATGTCGCCCATCAGCCGGGCGCGAAGCCTGTGGGTCGGCGGGTCGGAGGGGAGGGCGTCGAGGGCCGCGATCGTGCGGCCGATGGTCTCAAACTCGCGGCGGCAGTCGGCGCAGCATTCGAGGTGGGCGCGCAGGCCCGAGGCCTCCGCCTCTCCAAGCCTCGCGTCGGCGAGCTCGCCCATTTTTTCCCGGCATGTCTGGCAGTTCATGGCTGTGTCTCCTTTTGAAGGTCGAAGTAGTGGTCGCGCAGCGTGCGCAGGGCTCGGTGGGCCCGGACGCGGGCCGCGCCGACGGAGCACTCGAGGATCGCGGCGACCTCCGCAAAGGAGAGCTCCTGGAGCCGCGAGAGAAGCAGGACCTCCCGGTCGTCGCGCCCGAGGCGCCCCAGCGCGCGGTGCAGGAGCGCGTGGTCGTCGCGGCTCGCCGCCGACTCGTCGGCGCGGCGCGACTCGTCGGCGTGCCCCTCAAGGTCGGAGGGATCGGTCGCGATCGGGGCCGAGGAGGACTTCCGGAAGTGGTCGGCCGCGCAGCGGCGGGACAGGTGGTACATCCACGCCGTGAAGCTGCCCGTGTCGCGGTAGGTGTGCCGGTACTTGAGCATCCGCTGGAAGACGACCTGGCAGATGTCCTCCGCCGCGCTCCGGTTGCCGGTCAGCTTGAAAAGGTACCCGTAGAGCGGGCCGTGGTGGCGCTCGAAGAGGGGGCCCATGCTGTCCAGGTCGCCGTTGCGGACGGCGAGCATGAGCTCATGGTCTGAGGGCGGGGCTGCGGTGTCCACGGCTGTGCTGGGGCTCCATTCAAGCCCCATCGATCGGGGATGCACAGGGATTTCGGAGGCCGAGGGGGTCATGTCGGGCGGGTCGCATTTCCAGTGGTGATGGGTGTGCCCTGTAGAACCGCCGCGGCCGCCAAATGTTACAGTTTCCGCCGGTATTGCAGAGGGGAGCCCACGCGGGTGTTGATTGCCCCGGCGCGTTGGCCTAGGCAAGGGGCCGCAACCCCCCGAACCCATGAACAGACGCGACTTCATCCGCTCCGCCCTCGTGCTCTCGGCCGCCGCAGCCACGAGGAGGCTGGGTGCGCAGCCGGCGCCGGCGCCGGCCGCCTCCGCGCCGGCGACCCTGTTCCGCCCCCTCCGCGGCGACGTGGGCATCTTC
>CAYNLL010000491.1:0-2848 GCA_964398015.1 uncultured Opitutaceae bacterium
TGCGTTCGGCGTGCTGTAGCGCCTGAGCTCCCATGAAGAAGGCGTTCGCATAGTCTGCATCCACTTCCAGGAGTTTGCGGAACTCCTGTATCGCCGAGTCGGTCTCCCCGGCGGACGAATGCTCCATGCCCAGCGCATAGCGGGCAAAAGTGTTGTTCGGATCCTGCGCCAGGATCGACTTCAGCTGTTCCAATCGTTCAACGGACATAAGCAGAACATACCACAGCCTCATGAACGGTAGAATAGCTTCTGGAAGGAGAGCGTCCGATGGCATGTCCCTACTTCATTCCGGCTGAACCGCACGAGCGAGAACTCTGGCCGCATCGCTATAGGCTCTCGCTTGGAGATGGCTTTGCAGGCCGCTGCGGTGCCTGCCTGCCGGACGCGTGCTGCGACGGCGTGGACCTCGACATGGCGAGGCAGGTGAGCGCGGCGACGTTGAGCCCTTTCGCCTTGGCGTAGAGCGCCACGTCTACGGGGGAGGCGTTCTTGCCGGAGTTGGAGATCACGATGACGGTTTCCCCGGGGTTTAACTGGTACTGCCGGTCGTAGCGCGCCGCCAGGCGCTCGCCGTACCCCGGCAGGTTCTCGACGAAGCCCCCTGTCGGGTCGATGATCCCCGTGACGCAGACGAGCCCGCCGGCGCGCCCGATGATCTCCCTCGAGATGAGCTCGCTGTGGCCGCTTCCGAAGGTGTGCACGACGCCGCCGGCGGCGATCGACCGGCCGACCAGCGGCGCGAGGCGCGCGATCACGGGTGCGTTGGTTTCCCGGGCCTTCGCCAGAAGGGCGCCGGCGCGTTCATAGTAGGTGTCTTGGAGCGAGGGCATTGTGATAGGGTCAGGCCGGCACGCCTGGCGCCTCCCAGCGCCCGTAGATGCCGCAGGGGAGCACCTTGCCGTCGCGGTGGACCGGGATCCCGACCTCGCCTGCGGTGATCGTCCCGGGGATGTCGTGGAGGAGCTGGCCCAGGAGGTTCGCGACGACGGTCGGCGAGAGGCGGGCCGTGTAGGCGTTGATCAGGAAGAAGAGGGGCGTCTCCGTGAGGAGGCTCCGGCATTCCGTCAGGAGCTCCCATAGGTGATCCTCCAGGCGCCACATCTCGCCGGTGCTCCCGCGGCCGTAGGTCGGGGGGTCCATAATCACCGCGTCGTAGCGGCGCCCGCGCTTCACCTCGCGGCGCACGAAGCGCAGGCAGTCGTCCGCGATGTACCGGATCGGCGCCTCCGCAAGGCCGCTGAGGGCCGCGTTCTCGCGGCACCACTTGACCATGCCCTCGGCGGCGTCGACGTGGCAGACGGAGGCCCCGGCGGCGGCCGCGGCGCAGGTGGCGGCGCCGGTGTAGCCGAACAGGTTGAGCACGCTCACGTCGCGGCCCGCCGCGCGGACCTTGGCGTCGATCCAGTCCCAGTTGACGGCCTGCTCGGGGAAGAGCCCCGTGTGCTTGAAGGAGGTCGGCCGGATCTTGAAGACCAGGCTGAGCGCGTCGTAGCGGATCTCCCAGTGCTCGGGCAGCGGCCTGCGGAACTCCCAGCGCCCGCCCCCGGCGTCGCTGCGGTGGTAGAACCCGTCCCAATGCTCCCATCGGGAACCGGGCTCGGCACCCTGCCTCGGCCAGATGACCTGCGGGTCGGGGCGCACGAGCGTGTACGGCCCCCAGCGCTCCTGCTTCATGCCGTCGCCGCAGTCGACCAGCTGGTAGTCGCGCCATCGGTCGGCGACGAGGAGCTGCGGGCGTTGCACGGCGAGGGGCATCGGGTCGGGTTCGCCCCGAGGCAATCCCCAGCAGCCCCGCATGTAAAGACACGAGCGGCCCGCGGGGCCAGTCCGCGCGCGAATGATTGAACTCAACGTTTGACTGGCGGTCCCACAGGCCCTCTCCTTCGAGCCTCTATTGAAACTGAAAGCCGAACTCCCGAACGTCCCGCCCATGCACAAAATAGCCTCCAGGTTGACTAGACTCCTTCTCCTCCTCGCAGCCAGCTGCGCGCTGCGCCTTGCCGCGGACGTGGTCGTGACCTCCAACGGGGCCCGCCTCGTCGGCAAGGTCACCGGGATCCACGAGGGCGTGGTGACGATCGACACCGACTACGCGGGCGAGATCAAGGTGAAGCAGGCCATGGTCGCGTCCATCGAGACCGACCGTCCGGTCGCGGTGAGGCTGAAGGACGGGACCCGCGCGGTCGGCATCGTGACCGAGGAGAAGGACGGCAGGCTCAAGGTCGCCGACCGCCACGGGGACATCTTCACGGGGATCGGCGACGTGTCGGCGTCCTGGGCCGCCTCGGACGAGGACCCGGACGTCGTGGCGAAGCGCCGCAAGTGGACCTTCACGGCGGGCGCCGATATCAACGGCGAGAGCGGAACCAACCACCAGATGGGCACGGACGGGTCCTTCAAGGCGGAGCTAAAGGGGCCCGACGACGACCTCCAGCTCTACACCGCCTACAACCGCCAGGTGACCAACGGCCAGAAGTCCGAGGACCAGTTCAAGGCCGGCGCCGACTATTCGGACAACTTCTCGCAGGCCACATCGTGGTACGTGCGCGACGACGCCGGGTTCGACCGCGTGATGGACATCACCTTCGAGGACACGGCGGCCGCCGGGTTCGGCTACGACATCATCAAGGCGAAGGACGAGACGCTCACCGGCCGCGTGGGGTTGTCCTACCGGCAGTACGACTACTCGGCGGATGCGGACACGTCCTCGCTCAGCGCGCTGGGCGGCGACGTCGAGCTCCAGTTCTCGCGCATGATCGGGAAGTCCCAGCTGACCGACAAGCTCGCCTATATGCCGGACTTCCAGGACACGGCGAACTACGTCATCACCCACGACTTCGCCTACATC
>CAYNLL010000492.1:0-1338 GCA_964398015.1 uncultured Opitutaceae bacterium
AGCAGATCGCCGATCCAATCGAAACCTTCGATTATGCGGACGCGGAAATTGTTATCGGTTTAGTATGTGCGGTGGGGACCGACTACGGTCCAGTCCGGGACTTTCTGGCCGATACTCTGCTTCGATATGGCTATAGAACGAAAGTCGTAAGAATTAGCGATTCGATTCCTAAATTTACAGACTATCCCCTTCGCGAAAGTCCCGAAATCGAACGCATCGAGTCACGTATGGACGCCGGCAACCTTGTGTGTCGGGAGTCGGGAAGAAACGACATATGGGCGCTGGCAGCCATCGCTGCGATCAACAGTTCGAGGGAGCGAGAGAAGGTCTGCGTCTCGGGCATCGCGACTCTGGGCATGGTTCCTGACCGAGGGACTCCGCGCATCCGCGCAACGTGGTCCTCGATGATAGAGTTCATCCGCTGCCGCTCTGGTTCAAAGGCCCGGCTGGCCAGGGCGCCGATCTCACGCATCGACATCGTGTCGTCGCGTCCAGTGAGGTGAGCTTCGAGGTCGGCGAGCAGGGCAGCGGCGGTCGGATGGCGATTTGCCGGGTTGATCGACAGGGCCCGAGCGCAGAGCGCATCGAGATCGGGGGGCGCCGTCGGCTTTACTGATCGCAGTCGCGGAGGTCCCTCGCCGATGATCCTCTTGAAGATCTCGACGTCGTTCATTTCGTGCCAGAGGCGGCGTCCAGCTGCCGCTTCCCATATCATCACCCCCGCTGCATACACGTCGACGCGGCGATCACATTTGCCGCCACGAGCATGCTCCGGTGCCATATACGCGATTCGTCCCTTGAGGACCCCGGCCTGCGTCTCGAGCGAGGAGTCGACCGCCTTCGCAATACCGAAATCGAGCAGCTTGGCTTGGCCGTCGAACGTCACGAGGAGGTTGAGTGGACTCACGTCCCGGTGAATGATGCCGAGGGGCTCTCCATCGAATCCGCGGAGCTCGTGCGCGTAATCCAAGCCCCTGAGCGCCTCCGCGATCACCCGGAGGTGAGCACCGACGGGCATCCCACCCTGGCGGGCGAGGTACTTGCAGACGCGGTGGAGAGAACGTCCGTCGAGGAACTCCATAATCATGTAGTGCCGGCCGCCGTCCGAACCCACCTCGTTGGTCTGCACAATGTTCGGATGCGTCAGACGCGCCGCGAGGCGAGCTTCCTGGAGGAACATCGCGACATAGGTCTCGTCGTCCGAGAACTCTGGCCGAAGCTCCTTGACCACGAGCAGCTTGTGGAAGCCACCGGGACCCTGCGCGATGGCGAGATACACGTTTCCCATCCCACCGCGCGCGAGTTCTGCGATGAGGTGGTACCTTCCGATCTCGGGTG
>CAYNLL010000492.1:1348-2840 GCA_964398015.1 uncultured Opitutaceae bacterium
TCGCAGCGATAGTGGTCGAATTCATTCGCATGCTCTCGAAAGCACGCGCCGCGCCACCCGCGCCTCGCCGAAGTTCCGCGCATTTGTCGGCGCGTCGGCTCGAATCGCCGGAGCGACTGCTGCATGCGAGGAGCCGCACTGAGGACGATCGACAGCTGTTTTAGGGAGCGAGGGCGCGCGCCACCTACAACACCCGCCAAGCAGTGGGCCAATAAAGAACCCCGACGTTCTGCCACCGTCAGCGCGGATCCCACACCATCGCAGCAAGGCATCCGAGCTCGCAGAGCTGCTCCGTCGCCCCGAGAAAGTCACCCGTGACACCACCGACCCGCCGCCTGAACGCGAGGCCAGTCAGGAGCCCAAGGAGCAACGACAGCGCAATCGCGACCGTGACGCGCGCGGGATCCAGGAGCCGACTGCTGATCAGTACCGCGGCGATCCCGAGCGTCCACCCGGATGCAACGAGGGCCTGCGCGTTCCCAGCACGGGTGACGGCCCGGCTCTTGGAGCCTTCGAGCGTTGCGTACGGGAGCACGACCATCTGCCAAACGGGGACGGTGCGCGCCAGCGCGGCGACGAACATCATGGCCCACCCAGCGCTAGGACCTGCATGGGAAAGTAGCGACGCACGCCCCGCGATCGAGAGGATCAAAGCCGACGCGCCAAACGTCCCAATCCTGCTGTCTTTGAGGATGGCCAATACCTTAGCGCGATCGCTGCCTCCACCGAGGGCATCACTCGTGTCGGCCAAGCCGTCTTCGTGAAAGGCCCCGGTCAACAGGAGGGACGCGCCGAGCGCGAGGTACGCCGCGCCGTCTCGACCGAGAGGCTGGAGCGCGTAGTATAAGCCGCCGACCGATCCACCGACCGTCGCCCCCACGACTGGAAAAAATGCCGAGGACCATCGCCACTCGTCCGACGCGTAAGGAAAGCCTCCGACTGGGACTCGGGTCAAGAAAACGAACGCTGCGCGCAACGCTCGGAGGGGTGAGGTCAAAGGACAATTCCGGCCGTTGCGAAGGTGGCCATGCGAGCTTGAAGTTCGACCGCGGAGCGCACGAGCTCGATCCCGAACAGCGCTCCTATCCCCTCACCGAGGCGAAGACCGAGCGATAAGAGCGGTTCCAAATCCAAGCTCGCGAGCGCGACGCCGGCGCCTCGCTCGGCGCTGACTTGCGACGCGACCCAATATCCTTGGACTTGTGGGTCAATGGCACGCGCGACAAGCGCGGCCGCGGTCGACAGAAACCCGTCTAGCACGACGGGGATCCGGTGAGCGGCGGCACCGAGGAGAAACCCAGCCATCGCACCGAGCTCGAGCCCGCCGACGGACGCGAGCGCGCCCACGGGATCGTCTGAGCTCGGGCGGTGGCGCAGAAGAGCCTCGGCAATCACGCGGATCTTGCGGTCGAGAGTCGTGTCGTCGATTCCCGTCCCGCGGCCGCACACCTCGTGGGGCGAGGCCCCCGTGAAGCAGGCGACGAGGGCGGCA
>CAYNLL010000493.1:0-2831 GCA_964398015.1 uncultured Opitutaceae bacterium
ACGGCAACGTCTTCAATCTCTCGACCTACGCCCGGGGCTCGAACGCGACCGCGATCTGGCGGGCCTACAAGCGGGGCGCGTGCTTCGCCAACCCCTGCTTCACCCAGATCCACCCGACCTGCATCCCCGTCACGGGGGACTACCAGTCGAAGCTCACGCTGATGTCCGAGTCGCTGCGCAACGACGGGCGCATCTGGGTGCCCAAGCGCAAGGAGGACCGCCTCAAGCCGCCGGGCACCATCGCCGAGGATGACCGCGACTACTACCTCGAGCGGATCTACCCGAGCTTCGGCAACCTGTGCCCGCGCGACGTGGCCTCGCGCGCGGCCAAGCGCGTGTGCGACGAGGGCCGCGGCGTCGGCGAGACGGGCCTCGGCGTCTACCTCGACTTCGCCGACGCGATTGGGCGCCTGGGGGAGGCCCAGGTCAGGGAGCGCTACGGCAACCTCTTCGACATCTACCACGAGATCACGAACGAGAACGCCTACAAGGTGCCGATGAGGATCTTCCCCGCCGTGCACTACACGATGGGCGGGCTCTGGGTGGACTACAACCTGATGTCCAACGTCCCGGGCCTCTTTGTCCTGGGCGAGGCGAACTTCTCGGACCACGGGGCGAACCGCCTCGGCGCCTCGGCCCTGATGCAGGGCCTAGCCGACGGTTACTTTGTGCTGCCCTACACGATCGGCGACTACCTCGCCTCCCAGAAGCCCGGGTCGCGGCCCTCGCCGGACGGGCCCGAGTTCCGGCAGGCGCAGGAGAACGTGGCGTCGATCACGGGCCGGCTGCTCTCCGTCAAGGGGAAGCAGACCGTGGACCATTTCCACAAGCGCCTCGGGCACCTCCTCTGGCAGTACTGCGGGATGGCGAGGAACCGCGCCGGCCTCGAGAAGGCGATCCAGGAGATCCCGGCGCTGCGCGCCGAGTTCTGGGCGAACGTGAACGTGCCGGGCTCGGGCGACTCCCTCAACCAGTCGCTCGAGAGGGCGGCGCGCGTCGCCGATTTCCTCGAGCTGGGCGAGCTCATGTGCCGCGACGCGCTCGCGCGCGAGGAGAGCTGCGGGTGCCACTTCCGCGAGGAGTACCAGCACCCCGACGGCGAGTGCAAGCGCGACGATGCGAACTTCGCCCACGTGGCGGCCTGGGAATTCGCGGGGGAGGGCAGGGCGCCCGTGCGCAACACGGAGCCCCTGGTCTACGAGGCGGTCAAGATGAGCGTCCGGAACTACAAGTGATGAGCGCGAACACCTTCAACGTCACCGTGAGAGTCTGGCGGCAGGCGGGTCCCGGCAAGCCGGGCCGCTTCGTCGAGTACCCCGCGAAGGGGGTGAATCCCGACATGTCGTTCCTCGAGATGCTCGACGTCGTCAACGAGGACCTGACCCTCCGGGGCGAGGAGCCGATCGCCTTCGCCCACGACTGCCGCGAGGGGATCTGCGGAACCTGCTCGCTGACGATCGACGGCAAGCCGCACGGCCCGCACCGCGGCGTCGCGACTTGCCAGACGTACATGCGCAGCTACAGGGACGGCGACACGATCGTGGTCGAGCCGTTCCGCGCGCGCCCGTTCCCGGTGATCAAGGACCTCATCACGGACCGCGCGGCGTTCGACGCGATCCAGCAGGCGGGCGGCTTCATCACCGCGCGCACGGGCTCCGCGCCCGACGCGAACGCGGCGCCGATCGCGAAGGAGGTGGCCGACCTCGCGATGGACGCCGCGCAGTGCATCGGCTGCGGCGCCTGCGTCGCCGCGTGCAAGAACTCGAGCGCGATGCTCTTCGTCGCCGCGAAGGTGTCCCACCTCGGCCTGCTCCCGCAGGGACAGCCCGAGCGCGACCGCCGCGTGCTCGCGATGGTGAGGACGATGGACGCGCTCGGATTCGGGGGCTGCACGAACCAGTACGAGTGCAGCGCGGCGTGCCCCAAGCTTATCTCGCACGACTTCATCGGCCGCTTGAACCGCGACTACGCCAAGGCGGTCTTCCGCACGGCATTCAAGCCGAGGGCGGCCGAGATGGCGGGCGATTAGCGGCGCCTTTCGGCGCCCCGGCCCCCGGGGGGCGCAACTTTTCGGGGAGGAGCGTGTTCTCCTGGTAACAACAACCAGAAGACCATGAAAAACAACACCCTCACCGTCATCACCTTCCTGGCCGCAGTCGCGGCCTTTGTCGCCCTTCCCCTGAGCGCAACCGCAGCCTGCATCGCCTTCACCGTCACCGGGACCCTCACCGTCCTCGCCGGCGATTACGGTCGCAGCCTGGAGCCGCTTCGGGCCGAGGCGCCCGTCATCCCGTTCGGTCCGCCCGCCTGCGCCTCGCGCGAGCTCAGGCGGGCCGCCTAGCGCCGGAGCCGCCCGGGGGCCGCGGCCCCCGCCGGCTCCGCGCCGGGCCGGTCAGTCCTCCAGCGCCTGATAGGCCAGGACGTTCACCTTGGCCTCGAGATCGAGCCCGCCGGTCGGGTGGAGCTGGGCCATGGAGATCACGATCATGTCCTCCTTGGGATCGATCTCGAACGAGGTGTAGTAAAACCCGCCCCAGTTGAAGGAGCCCGCGGAGCCCAGCTCGTCAAGCGGCCCCTTGGCCCCGTCTACGCCGAAGCCGAGGCCGAAGCCGCGCTGGCCGTCGATCTTCCCGAGCTGATCGTGGCTCATGAGCTCGACCGACTTCCTGCTGAGGATCCGCACGCCGCCGAGTCGCCCGCCGTTGAGCATCATCTGGCAGAAGCGCCCGTAGTCCATCGCCGTCGACGAGAGGCCGGCGCCGCCCGAGAAGAGCTTCCTCGGGCCGCGGTAGGGATAGTCCGCCGAGTACGTCAGAAGGCCATCGGTGACC
>CAYNLL010000494.1:0-2830 GCA_964398015.1 uncultured Opitutaceae bacterium
CGCGGGCCGGGAGCACCGTGGTAGTAGGCCTCGTTCCAGCGCAGCTCCTTTTCGAGCTCCGCCAGGCGGGTGTCGCGGTCGATCAGCAGCATTTCAATCCCTGCGATCTCGGCGAAGTCGCGCAGGTGCTCCGGGGTCACCGCGTAGCTGAAGGCGGTGTGATGGGCTCCGCCCGCTCGGATCCAGGCGCCGCAGGCGGTCTTGAAGTCCGGCCGGCATTTCCAGAGGGCCCGGGCGACCGGGAGCCTCGGCAGGGGCTTGGGCGGGTCGATGACGTCGACCTCGTTCACGATGAGCCTGAAGCGGTCTCCCAGGTCGATCAGCGACGCGTTGAGCGCCGGGCCCGCGGGGGCGCTGAACACGAGGCGGGCGGGGTCCTCGCGGCCGCCGATCCCGAGCGGATGCACCTGGAGCGAGGGCTTGCCTCCGGCGATCGACTCGCAGATCTCCAGCATGTGGGCCCCGAGCACGAGGCTGTTCGAGGGGTCGAGGTGGTAGGTGTAGTCCTCCATGAAGGAGGCGCCCCCGCCCACCCCCTCCCCGACGACCTTCATCATCCGCAGGAGCGCGCACGTCTTCCAGTCGCCCTCCGCGCCGAAGCCGTACCCGTCGGCCATCAGCCGCTGGACCGCGAGCCCGGGGAGCTGGCGCAGGCCGTGGAGGTCCTCGAAGGTCGTGGTGAAGCCCTTGAAGCCCCCCTCTTCCAGGAAGGAGCGCAGGCCGAGCTCGATCCGGGCGGCCTCGCGAAGCGACCCGTGCCGCTGCCCCCCCTTGAGCAGGTCCTTGGCGACGGTGTAGCGCCCGGCGTAGTCGGCGCAGAGGCGGGTGACCGCGGACTCGGCGACGGCGCCCACCTCGGCCACGAGGTCGCCGACGCCGTACCCCTCGACCGAGTAGCCGAAGCGCGCCTGCGCGGCGACCTTGTCGCCCTCGGTGACCCCGACATGGCGCATGTTGTCGCCAAAGCGCGCGAACCGGGCGCCCTGCATGTCCTGCCAGCCCCGGGCGACCCGCATCCAGGCGACAAGGCGCTCCACGACCTCCGGGTCCTGCCAGTGCCCCACGATGATCTTCCTGGGAAGGCGCATGCGCGCGTGGAGGAACCCCGCCTCGCGGTCGCCGTGGGCCGCCTGGTTCAGGTTCATAAAGTCCATGTCGATCTCCGACCACGGCAGGTCCCTGTTGAACTGCGTGTGGAGGTGCGCGAAGGGCTTCCTCAGCGCGGAGAGCCCGCCGATCCACATCCGCGAGGGCGAGAAGGTGTGCATCCACAGGACCAGGCCGGCGCATTTCGGATCGTGGTTGGCCTCCAGGCAGAGCTCGCGAATCGCGTCTGAGTGGGTGAGGATCGTCTTGAAGACCAGGGGGAAGGGCGCCCTCGGGTCGGCGTTCAGGCCCCGGGCGACCGCCCTTGAATTCTCCTCGACCTGCCTGAGCGGCCCAGGCCCGTAGAGCTCCTGGGTTCCCGTGACCAGCCATACTTCGGATTTTGGGAGATGCTTCATAGGGTGTGGATTCACTCGCCCCGGGCGCGGGCCCTGATGTCCAGGAGGTCCTTCATGACGCGAGAGAGATCGATGTCGCGGCGGACGCCCCCGAACCCGTCGTGGAGAGCCCGGTACTGGCCGTAGAGGAGGCCGTAGGCCCTCTTCCCGCGCGGGCTGGGCCGGTACGAGGTCCTTTTCAGGTGCGCCATGGCGCGCTGCGCCCTGGGGAAGCTCGGATGCTCCCCCGCCAGCACCGCGGCGCTGATCGCCGAGCCCAGCGCGCAGGCCTGGTCCGAGCCAGCGACGAACAGCGTGCACCCGGTGACATCCGCGTAGATCTGCATGAGGAGCGGGTTCTTCTCCGCGATGCCCCCGGCGCAGACGATCCTCCTGATCGGCACGCCGTACTCGCGAAGCCGCTCGATGATCATCCGCGCGCCGAAGGCCGTCGCCTCGATGAGCGCGCGGTAGATCTCGGCGCGCGTCGTGTGCAGGGACAGGCCGACAAGGAGGCCGGAGAGCCTCGGGTCGACGAGGACGGTCCTGTTGCCGTTGTGCCAGTCGAGGGCGATGAGCCCGCTCTCCCCGGGCTCCTGCCGGGCGGCCTCCGCGGTGAGCCGCGCATGAAGCCTTTCATCGCCGCAGACGGTCTGGACCCACCAGTTGAAGATGTCGCCTACCGCGGACTGTCCCGCCTCGATCCCTATGCACCCGGGCAGGATCGCCCCTGGCACGATCCCGCAGATTCCGGGGATGTCCGGGATCCTCCTCTTGGACGAGACCACGGCGCAGTCGCACGTCGAGGTGCCGATCACCTTGACCAGCGTGCCCTCACGGACGCCGCAGGCGATCGAGCCGTAGTGGACGTCGAACTCCCCAATCGCCACGGGGATGCCCGCGGGAATGCCGAGCCGGCCGGCCCAGCGCGGGCACAGCGCGCCGGCAGCGGTCGCCGCGTCGAAGGCCCGCTCGTAGAGGCGGTCCCGCAGGGCGGCAAGGCGGGGGTCGAGTGCGGCGAGGAACTCCTTGTCGGGAAGGCCTCCCCACTCGTCGCTGTAGAGCGCCTTGTGCCCCGCGGCGCAGATCCCGCGGACGATCCCCGCCGGCTCCGTGACGCCCGCGAGCACGGACGGGATCCAGTCGGCGAGCTCGACCCAGGAATGCGCGGCCTCGAAGACCTCCGGCGCCGTCGCCAGGCAGCGCCAGATCTTCGACCAGAACCACTCCGACGAGTAGCGGTTGCCGCACTTCGCGATGTACGCGGGGCGCATCCTGGCGGCGACCTCGGTGATCCGCGCCGCCTCGCGCCAGCCGGTGTGGTCCTTCCACAGCCAGCACTGCGC
>CAYNLL010000495.1:0-2830 GCA_964398015.1 uncultured Opitutaceae bacterium
CAGCAGCAGCCCCTGGGAGGCCGTGAAGGTCGTCGTCAGGACGCCCCCGAGCAGCCCCCCGTGCACGGCGCCGGCCACGCCCCCCTCGGACTGGAGCTCAACGATCCGGGGAACCTGGCCCCACAGGTTCGGCTTGCCGGCCGCCGCCCATTCGTCGCACGACTCCGCCATCGGCGACGAAGGCGTTATGGGGTAGATCGCGATCAACTCGTTGAGGCGATACGCGACAGAGGCCACGGCCTCATTGGCATCACACGTGACGTACTCTAATGCGGGGTGGGTATCGGCCATGTCCGATATCATCGCACGCGCACCCCCGCCCCTCTCCGCAGCAATTGGCAATCGCGGCGCAAAAATTGCGGCCCTTTTTCGGCCCCTCCCCCAATAACGGCGCAGCAATACGCAATTCATGCGCAAAGAGGAGCCCAAGGGGGTGTTATCCTAGGGGGAGCAATGGGCCGGGCCCGCATCCCGCGGGCCCGCCACAGAACGCTCCTTCATGGGCGCCGACTCCCTGTCCCATTTCACCGAGGTCGACGTGACGCTTCGCGTGCGCGGCGTCGTGCAGGGTGTTGGCTTCCGGCCCTTTGTGCACCAGGTGGCCACCCGGCTGGGTCTTCGCGGGTGGGTGCGGAACGACGCCGAGGGCGTGCTGATCCGCGCGGTCGGCCCGGCGCACGACATCGAGGCGCTCCGGGCGGCGCTTCGGTCGGAGGCGCCCCCCGCCTCGCGCGTCCACGGCGTCGAGGCGATGCCCACGGCCGCTCCCCAGGGCAAGGCCCCCGCCCTTTTCTCCATCGTGGCGAGCGGGCCGCGCGGGCCCCGCGCCTCGGCCGCAATCTCGCCTGACCTCGCCCTCTGCGCGCAGTGCCAGAGCGAGCTCATGGACCCCTCCAACCGGCGCGCGTCCTACCCCTTCATCAACTGCACCCAGTGCGGCCCGCGCTATTCGATCCTCGAGCGGCTGCCCTACGACCGCCCGAATACGACGATGCGCGCGTTCCGGATGTGCCCCGCATGCGCCGCGGAATATGCGGACCCCGGCAGCAGGCGCTTCCATGCCCAGCCGAACGCCTGCGCGGACTGCGGCCCCCGGATCACGCTGCACGCCTCGGGCGCCCGCGGGCCTTCCGGCAGGAAGGCGCTTGCGGCGGCCGCCCAGGTCCTCGCGCGCGGCCAGGTGCTGGCGGTCAAGGGTATCGGCGGCTATCACCTGATGGTGGACGCGCGGAGCGAGCCCGCCGTGGCCGAGCTGCGCCGGCGCAAGCACCGGGACGAGAAGCCCTTCGCCGTCATGTTCCCGGGGATCGAGGCGGTGCGCGCGGCCGCGGAGGTCCCGGCCGGGGCCGAGGGGCTCCTCCGCTCTCCCGCCGCCCCGATCGTCCTGCTGGTGCGGCGCCCCGGGGCCGCCCTGGCCCCCTCCGTCTCCCCCCGCAACCCCTGGGTGGGGGCGCTCCTTGCCTCCACGCCCCTGCACGCGCTTCTCCTCGGCGCCTTTCCCCACCCGGTCGTGGCCACCAGCGGCAACCTCGCCGAGGAACCCCTCTGCACGGACACGACCGAGGCCCATCACAGGCTGGCGGGCATCGCCGACGCCTTCCTCGACCACGACCGTCCCATCGCGCACCCGGTGGACGACTCGGTCGTGCGCCTCTCGGGCGCAGATGCGATCCGGCTGCGCCGGGCCCGCGGCTACGCACCCGGCCCCCTGCGCCTCCCGGAGCAGATCGCGGGAAACTGGCTCTGCGTCGGGGCGCAGATGAAGAGCACGGTCGCCGTCGCGGCGGGGGACCGCCTGGTCGTGAGCCCGCACATCGGGGACCTGGACGCCGCGTCCACCGGCGCCGTCTTCCGGCGGACGGCGGAGATGCTGGGCGAGCTTCACGGCTCGGGATTCACTCAGGTCGTCTGCGACCGCCACCCGGACTACGTGTCCACCCGCTTTGCCCGGGCGAGCGGGCTGCCCTGCGTGGCGGTGCAGCACCACCTGGCGCACATCCTGGCCTGCCTGCTCGAGCACCGGCGCGACGCCGACGGCGTCCTTGGCGTCGCCCTGGACGGCACCGGCTACGGTGAGGACGGGACAATCTGGGGGGGCGAATTCATCCTGCTGCGCAAACGCAGCGCGCGGCGCTTCGCTCGCCTGCGCCCGTTCCGGCTGCCGGGGGGCGAGGCCGCGATCCGCGACGGGCGCCGCTCCGCGCTTGGGCTATCCCACGCGGCGGGGAGCGCGGACCTGGGGGCGCTCGGGCACCGCCTCGGCTTTTCCGACGCGGAGACCGGGCTCCTCGGGGGCATGCTCGCGCGGGGCATCAACTCGCCCGTGACGACGAGCGCCGGCAGGCTGTTCGACGCGGTCGGGGCGCTGCTCGGCTTGGGCGCCCGCAACCACTTTGAGGGCCAGGTTCCCCTCGCACTGGAGGCGGCCGCGGCCGGGCACGCCGGCGCGGCGCTGCCCTTTCCCCTGCGACCCGTGGCCCCGGGCGGCGGGGCGGCGGCTGAGCTCGACTGGGGGCCGCTGATCGAGGCGATCGAGGCGGGCCGCCGCGCAGGGACGGATCCCGGCGAGCTGGCGGCCTCGTTTCACCTCGCGCTCGCCTCGGGAATCGTCGCCGCGGCCCGCGGGGCTGGCGCAGGCACCGTCGCCCTCGGCGGAGGATGCTTCCAGAACGCGCTCCTACTCGAGGCCACGACCGGCGCGCTCAGGACCGCCGGATTCGAGGTCCTCGTCCCGCGCGAGCTGCCGCCCAACGACGGCGCAATCTCCGCCGGCCAGGCGCTCGGGGCGCTCTGGAACCTCAAGACGGTTTTTCTGGGCTGACCCCGGGTG
>CAYNLL010000496.1:0-2826 GCA_964398015.1 uncultured Opitutaceae bacterium
TTCCGGCCCTTTCCCTGACGCACGAGGACCGTGCCGCTGGCAAAGTCGAGGTCGGCCTCCGTCAGGCGCACGGTCTCCGTGCGCCGCAGCCCCGTCGAGTAAAGCGTTTCGAGGAGCGCCCGGTCCCGGAGGCCCGTCGCTTCGTCGATACGGGGTGCCGCAAGGATGATCTCGGCTTCGGCGGCGGTGAGCCAGGCCTTCGGGAGCTGCTGCCCCATGCGGGGCATGAGCAGATCGGCGACGGGGTTGGTATCCACCAACTTTTCCCGAAGGGCCCACTTTCCAAAGGTGCGGAGAGGCACGAGGCGGGTGCGCTGGGTCCGGGAGCACAGGGCCTGGCCGTCCTCCTTGCGGTGCTGGGCCAGGTGGCGCTGATAGCGGCCGATGACGGCGGGCGTCACCTCCTCCAGGAGGAGCAGGCCCCGTTCGTCGGCCCAGCGCCTGAATAGCCCGAGGAGCCATGCGCGGCTCTCCAGCGTGGCCGGGGTGTACGCCCTGGCCTTCAAGTGGATCAGGTGACGCGCAATCGCGGTTTCGAGAGTGAGGGTCTTGTCGGCCATAGGCAGTACGATTACGATTTCAGGCGGGAGAGCCCTGGGGCGCGTTTTTGCTCTGTTTCGGGCTTGGGCGGTCTTTTTCAGAGGGAGAACGCGGGTTTTCAGAAGCCTGACCACCCCCTGACCGGGGCCTGACCAGGGGCTGACCGCCCCCTGACCGGTTGCCGTTTTGCCCTGACCGGTCGGCCACAGACCCGGACCGGTTTTGCTCGGTCTCGCCGTTTGCTGCCCTGCGAAGCTCGATTACGTCGAGAAGTCCCGAAAGGTGCGGCTGCACCGTTGACGGGTCCCCGTCGAAGAGGAGTTCGTAGACCGTCCCCTGGGAACGGGAGGGATCGCGGCGGGTCAGGACAAACTCCAGTTGCGCCAACCGGCCCAGATGCACCTTAAGGGCCGTGTCGCTCCAGCCGGTGTATTCGCGGAGATCCCGGCGGCGCCATGGGTTCCTCCCCTTCTCCTCTTCCATTTTCTGGATGAGACCCAGCAGGCGCCGGGTCTGGGGCGGCATGTCGTCCAGACCCCGACCGAGAATTTCATGGGCAAGGGCGTTGGCGCGGCCGATGTCGTCCAGGGTCGCCACGACGCATTCCCGGCCCGCCACGGTCCTGCGCTCCCGCTGGTGCTGGAAGAGGAGAGCCAAGGCGTCGATCAGAATGAGGTATTTCTCGTGGTCGCGACGGGTGCGCAGGCGGTCAGAGAGGAACCGGAGCTTGGCGGCGTAAGGATTAAAGACCGGCAGGGGCTGCAAGAGCCGTTGGGCGTTGCGATGCAGGCCCAGCAGTTCCTCCCGGCGGACTTTCCGCTCCAGTCCGGTTTCCGTCCGGGCTTCCCGCTGCAAGGTGTGGATGCGCTCGGTCTGCTCCCGGGACTCGTCCACCGTGAGGACGATGCAGCGGTTTTGAAGCTCCTCGTCCAATTCGTGGTTGGTCGTCGTCAGGAAGATCATGGTCGGCCCCTGCACGTGGTATTCCTGGGTTTCCGTGCGGCCCGTGTTCGGATCTTTGCCGGTCGAGGCAAGCCGTAGCTCCCCCTCCGATTGCAGGAGTTTAAGGGCGTAGCTCGCCCGGTCGGCACCCTCCTGCTCGACAATGGCCAAAATCTTGTGCCGGAGGTCCGAGGCCAGCATGTAGAACAGGCTCTGGCCCGTCATGGCCGAGAACTTGGTCCGCGCCTCCTGGGGCACAAAGGCCAGGATGGCATCCATGAGCGTCGTCTTTCCTGCCGCCGAGGAGGATTGCACCATGATCGCCAGCGGGCGGTCCAGGAGCCTCGAAACGGCCCCGAGGTAGCCGATTTGGACATTGGTCGTTTCACCGGCGATGCCGCAAGTGGCCGCGTGGTCGGTGATCAATTCCCAGAGGTTAGGATCGCGTAGGAGGTCCAAGGCGGCAGTACGCTCCACCGGCGTCATGGTGATCGCCGGTTCCGGGGCGACCTGGGCAAGCAGCCGCTCCTCGTGAAGCTCTTCCAGTTTGAGCAGCACCCGGCCCATGTCGCGTTTGAGCAGTTCGGGCTTGAGCCCGGTCTCGTCTGCTGCCGCCGAAATAAAGGCCGCCCTCTGCCGGGCCTGCGTCAGGTCGAGCGCATCGAGGTGCCAGGCGCTGCCGCAGGCGATGCGAAGCGAAATTCTGAGGGATTCATAGCCGCTGTTCCGAGCCAGCCCGCGCACACGGTAGGTGCGGTCTCCGCAGGCGAGGACCGTTTCCTCGGCCCCGTGCTTCATCACGGTGACCGCAAGCGCCGATGGACCTGACGGGGTGTTGTCCAGAACCGGAATGGTCACGGAGACTGGCTCAGAGCTTGCGGCTCCTTGCTCTTCGCCGACTTGGGGGACGATGGCCCGCAATGCGGCAACCGGGTCGGAGGCTTCCCTGGCAATGGCGTTCACGCTCTTGCCGGTCGGCAAAACCGTGTGACAGGTTTGCACACCGAGGGCGGCGATTTCTTTGGTCAGGGCTACGGCCTGCGCGACCGCGGCGGCATCGGACTCATGGAGGACAACCACCCGACTGGGTTTACGGGCGACAATCAGGGCGCGGATGTCCTGATTCAGATGGGCGACGCTGGAGGTGTTCCGCCAGCCGTGACCCCATAGGGTCAAAGCATCGAGCAGAGATGGGCAAAGGAGCCATTCCTTGCCCTCCTGGAGGCCTTGGGCGTTCCATAGACCCCGATCTGGCCCCGGAAGGTACAGGTAGCGAGGATTGGCTGCGACGGCCAGACGATGGCCGCAAAGTTGAATGACATCGCCAGCAGGATCGGTTAACGG
>CAYNLL010000497.1:0-2826 GCA_964398015.1 uncultured Opitutaceae bacterium
CAGGTGACTTTGACTCACCTAGTCCTGGTTCGAATCCAGGCCGGGCAGCCATTTGGGAGGGGCCGGGGCGGGGCCACGCCAAGAAACGCAGAGCAAAGCGCAACCGCTGCGGGGATGGGGCGGAGGCCTCGGGAGTATGATGGGCGGTGATCGCGCTGGCGCATCCCCGAACCCCTTGCATCCCATGACACCTCGCGCGAGGAATTCCCGCAACAGAACGCCGTCCCATGCTTAACATCGCCCTCTTCGGCCCCCCGGGGGCCGGCAAGGGAACTCAGTCGGAGTTCCTGATCAAGAAGTACAACCTGTTCTACATCTCCACCGGGGACCTGCTGCGCAAGGAGATGGCCGGCAAGACCCGGCTCGGGCTCGAGGCCCAGAGCATCATCGCCGCGGGCGGTCTCGTGTCCGACGAGATCATCGTCCAGATCATCGAGAAGACGATCACCGACAATCCCGGCTCCAACGGGTTCCTCTTCGACGGCTTCCCGCGCACGTACATCCAAGCCTACATCCTGGAGGGCCTGATGCTCAAGCTGAACACGGCGCTCAACTGCCTCATCAGCCTGAGCGTTCCCGAGGAGGAGTCCGTGAGGCGCCTGATGAACCGGGGGATCACCTCGGGACGCAGCGACGACAACGAGGCGGTCATCCGCAACCGCCTGAAGGAGTACAACCAGAAGACCCTGCCGGTCCTCCAGTTCTACCGCGACAAGGGGATCTACAAGGAGGTGGACGGGACGGCGAGCATCGAGGAGGTGCACCAGAGGATCACCGAGATCGTCCGCGTCGAGCTCAGCAAGAGCCTGTTCAACATCGTCCTCTTCGGCTTCCCGGGGTCCGGGCGAGGCTCCCAGGGAAAGGAGCTGGCGCGGAAGTTCGGCCTGGAGTACATCGCGACCGGCTCGATGCTCGAGCGCGAGATCAAGGAGGGCACGGAGATCGGCAAGCGCGTCACGACGCTCTACGAGAACGGGCAGCTCGTTCCCGACGAGATCGTGGTGCAGCTCATCGAGAAGCGCCTGGCGGACACGAGGAACGTGAAGGGGTTCATCTTCAAGGGCTACCCGCGCACGCTGGTCCAGTCGTACATCCTCGACGGGCTCCTGAAGAAGCACGGGTCGTCCATCTCCAAGATCATCGAGATCGAGGTGCCGACGCTGGAGCTCATCCGGAGGCTCGACGAGCGCAGCAAGACCCCCGGCTGCATGCCCTACGACAACAGCACCTCGAAGATCGTGAAGCGCCTCCATGAGCACGAGACGAAGACCGTGCCGGTGATCCAGAAGTACAACCAGCTGCACGGGGTGATCAAGATCGACGGGATGGGGACCTTTGAGGAGGTGTTCGCGCGCATCTCCGCGGGAATCGACAACGGGGTAAAGACCATGGCCTAGGCGCGCCTCAGAGGCCGTCGGGGTGAGAGGAGGGCTCCAGCAGCCGCGGCGAGAGCCCCGGCCCCGACCAGGTGAGGTGCAGGCTCGCCCCGCCCGTCGCGTGGACGTAGCGCACCTGGACCCGGTAGGTGCGGCCCGCCTCGAGCGCCGCCGTCCCCGCAGCGGTGCCGCGGCCCGGCCCCGGCTTCGAGAGGATCGTCCGCCCGTCCAGCGCCAGCTCGACCGTGCCGTCGCTGTCCGCGGCGAACGTGTAGGGGCCCGCGGCCGGGGCGACGACGGTGCCGGCGTACCTGGCCGAGAAATGCTCCCTCGGGACCCCGGCCGATGCGTCGGGGGAGCCGGTGCCCTCCTCGTCGGCGAGGTCGAAGTCGATGAACGGGGTCACGGAGGCCTTGGCGAGCCTCGCGAACGCGCCGTCGCCGTAGTAGTCGACGCTGAAGAACCGGGTGTGCGCATACCCGCCGGCCCCGAGGAGCGCCCGAGCGTCGTCGAGGGACCAGGGGTGGCCGTCGGGGTAGACGATCCCGTGGAACGGCACGGGCGTCTCGTCCCTGCGCGGCGCCGCGCGGTTCTCGCTCCACGCAAACCTGCAGTTGTCGCGCCCTATCCCGAATTCCCAGAAGATGTAGCCGACCCTGCCCCGGTAGTGCGCGACCACCCCGGGCACCGACTGGCCCTGCCTGTTCATGCACTCGGTGCAGAGGGAGTGGGCGTCGCCCGAGACGGCGTAGCCCCCGTACTCGTGCCACGACGGAAAATCCGAGAACGGGCCGCCCGAGAACTCGCGCCCCGTCGCCGTCATGGGGAGGCTCGTGCCCGTTTCCCGGATCCACGCCGCGGCGTCCCTCTCCAGGCGGACGGTCGCCTCGCTCTTGTCCGGCTCGTTGTAGATCTCCCAGAACGCGACGCGCGGGTCGTCCCGGTGGGCGCCCACGATGTCCTGGACGTAGGCCTTGAGCCGCTCCCTGTGCTCCCCGTAGTGGCTGCGCACGTCCTCGCCCGGGCAGACGAGCCACTGGCTGTTGTGGACGCCGCGCAGGGGGGCCGGGTAGCGGTATCCGGCCGACAGGAGCTCCTTCGGCGGCTGGTTCCAGCAGTCGTCGAAGAAGACGAACTCCGTCTTGATCCCGTACTTGTCCGCCCGGGAGAGGAAGTCGGAGACGTCGCCCAGCAGGGTGGCGCGCTTCTTCAGGTAGACGTAGTAGTGCAGGTACACGCGGACCACGTTGATCCCGTAGACCGAGGCGAGGTGGAGCTCGCGGTCGTTCACCGCCGGGTCGTACTCATCCCATTGCTGGGCCTCGTTCACGCACGTGGTCGGCACGAACACGGCGCCCTGGACCCACCTCCAGTCGGCCCGGTCCGCCGCGGCGGACGCGCCCGAGGCCGCGGCGCCCGCGAGGGCGAGGACGGCGAGGGCGGTCGTCTT
>CAYNLL010000498.1:0-2822 GCA_964398015.1 uncultured Opitutaceae bacterium
GAACCCGAGCTACGTGAAAAAGGTCGTGTTCCCGCTCGAGATCCTGCCGGTGGCCGCCTTTGGCGCCGCGCTGTTCCGCTGCGTGGTGTCGCTTGGGCTCGTGGCCTTGGCGTGCGCCTTCTGGGGGCCCGGCCTCGGGGCGTCGGCGTGGTGGCTGGTGCTGATCGTCGTCATGCTGGGGCTGCTCTCCCTCGGCGTGGGGTGGATCCTTGCCGCGCTGGGGGTGTTCCTTCGGGACATCGGGCCATTGATGCAGTTCTTCGCCCTGCTGCTCATGTTCATGAGCGGGGTGTTCTACTCGGGCTCCAGGATACCGGCGGCCTTTGCCTTCCTGAGGTTCAATCCCCTCCTGGTCGCGCTCGAGACGGGCCGAAACGTGCTCCTCTGGCATATTCCGCCCGATCCCCGACACCTGGTCTACCTCGGGGTCGTGAGCCTCGCCACCTGCCTTGCAGGGCACGCGCTCTTCTGCGCCGCCAAGCCGGCGTTTGCCGACGTGCTATGACGGGACCGGTCATCAGAGTAAGCGGCGCCGGCAAAACGTACCGCATCTGGAAGAGCCCCTCGGCAAGGCTTGAGTCCATCGGACTGCACGCGGCCAAGAGCCTGGTTCCGGCCCTGAAGGGGGCGATCGAGGCCCGTCAGGCGCGCTGCTTCCGCGATTTCCACGCGCTTCGTGACTTCTCTCTCGACGTGGGCCGTGGCGAGGCCGTGGGCATCATCGGGCGCAACGGCTCCGGCAAGTCGACGCTCCTTCAGATCATCGCCGGAACGCTGGCGCCGACGGAGGGAACGGTGGACGTCCAGGGGAGGGTAGCCGCCCTCCTGGAGCTCGGCTCGGGATTCAACCCGGACTACACGGGCAGGGAGAATGTGTTCCTGAACGCCTCGATCCTCGGCCTCAGCCCGGAGCAGGCGAGGGACCGCTTTGCGAGCATTTCGGCGTTCGCCGAGATCGGGGAATTCATCGAGGAGCCCGTGAAGACTTACTCCAGCGGGATGGTCGTTCGCCTGGCCTTTGCCGTGTGTGCGCACGTGGACGCCGATGTCCTCATCATCGACGAGGCGCTCGGGGTGGGCGACGCCCGCTTCCAACTCAAGTGCGCCCGCACGATCGACCGCTTCCTCGAGGAGGGGCGCACGCTCCTGTTCGTCTCGCACGACATCAACACCGTGAAGCGCCTGTGCAACCGCGCTCTGCTCCTCGAGGAGGGCAGGATGCTCTACTGCGGCCAGCCGAACACGGTCGCCAATCTTTACTCCAAGCTGATCGCCGGGACCGACGGGGCCTCGGCGATCGCGGAGGATATCCGGCGGCTGAACGCCGGCGGTCCCACGGCGGCCACAGGCAGGGACAGCTCCCCTGCGGGCCCATTGCCGCCGGTCGCGGATCGTCAGGAAAGAGGGGGGGAGCTGGAGGCGCTCCGCGCACGCCTCGGCACCCTTCAGGCGCAGCTGGAGGACATCCGCGAGGCCGCCAGCGCGGATCCGCGCGCCGGCGCCGTACTGGACAGCGAGCGGGCCGGCCAGCGAGCCTCATCGGGTGAATACAGCTACGGCGGCGACCTGGGCCGGATCGAGCACTGCTCGATGCACGGGAGTGACGGCCAGGCAAAGACCGTCTTCACGACCGGGGAAGGCGTTGAGGTCCGGCTCAGGGTGGTCGCAAATGAGCCGCTGGTGGCACCGATTTATGCACTGACCTTGAAGGGGGCTCAGGGTCAGGAGATCTACGGCACGAACACTCTCTTCAGCCATCAGGACGCCCCGGAGATCGGGGAGGGCCAGTCGGCGGAGGTGGTGTTTCGGTTTCCGATGAACCTGGTCGCCGGGGAATATTTCGTCTCGCTGGGTTGGACGCAGTTCATCGGCGATGAACTCGTCGTCATTCACCGCAAATATGATGCGATCAAGTTCACGGTACTCGGGATAGACCGCACGTTTGGCGTCGCCCATCTGTTTTCCAAGATCGAGGTGAGGCCGCTGGACAAATGATTCCGCGATGAGCGCAACGGCATTGAGTGTTCACTTGGGGGGCGGCCGGGTTGAAATGGCGGCGGGCACTGCTGCATTTGGGCCGGCAAGAGACGTCTATCGCGATGCCCCGGACGAGGTGCTCGGCGCGATCAGGGAAGACATCGAAAAGGGGATGGCGTGGCGGGAGGCGGTGCGGAAGCACCTGGAGCACATGAACTCCTGGCTTTTAAGGGTCGTGTTGGAATCCGCGCGGACACTGTGGCTGGAACAGCACCCCTTGAAGGCGGACTCCTGGGTCCTCGACGTTGGGGCAGGCTGGGGGCAGTGGGCGATTCCTGCCGCCGCAGGGTGCCATGTCGTGGCCATTGAGCCGAATCCCTCAAGGCTTCGTGTCATTAAGGCCATTGCCGAGCAGGAGGATAGGGCCGGCAGGATGTTCTTTGTCGGCGCGCCTCTCGAGGAGGTGGATTTCCCAAAGGCTCGTTTTGATCAGATCTTTTGCATCGGGGTGCTCGAATGGGTTCCTCGTTTCAGGCCAGATCTCGAACCGATACGGGCTCAGACGGCCTTCCTTCGGAGGTTGAGGCAGCTGCTTGCGCCCCAGGGGAAATTGCTCATCGGGATCGAGAATCGATTGGGACTGAAATACCTTCTCGGCGCTCCCGACGACCACACCGGCCTTTCTGGGATTTCAGTCCTGGATGCGGCCGCCGCCGCGAGGAAATACCTGGAAAAGACGGGAAAGCCTCTCGACATATTCACGCACAGCATGGAGGAGTACCGTCGGATGCTGCAGACATCATCGGCGCGGATGCCAAACGTTTCTTTTCCACTCACGACGTTGC
>CAYNLL010000499.1:0-2812 GCA_964398015.1 uncultured Opitutaceae bacterium
CCCCGAAGTACCGCGTGTTCGCGGTCAAGTACGAGGGCAACAAGCAGGAGAAGACCCGCCGCCTTGAGAAGGAAGTTAAGACAGTACCGAACACCCCGCTCGACGAGCGCCAGGTGAAGGACGACTCCGAGAAGCTGAAGGAATTCTACCAGAAGGAGGGGTTCAACCAGGTCTCCGTCAGCTATACGATCGACCGCGACCGGTCCACGGGCCTGGGCACGATCGTCTTCAAGATCCGCGAGGGAAAGAAGGTGAAGATCAGGGCGGTCAACTTCGCGGGCAACGCCCACATCAAGACCAAGGTCCTTCGCAAGCAGATGGATACCAAGAAGTGGTGGATGTTCTCCTGGATGACCGACACGGGCCGCTTCAAGGACGACGAGTTCCAGGACGACCTGGACAAGCTCAGGGATTTCTACAGGGAGAACGGCTACCTCGACGTGGAGATTCCCGAGGAGAAGATCGTTTTCAGCTACCCCAAGAAGGACAGCCTGGTCATCTCGATCACCGTGATCGAGGGCCGCCAGTACAAGATCGGCGCCATCACCATCACCGGCAACAAGCTCCATTCGACGGTGCTCCTGAAGCGCGTCGCCGCCCTCTACGCCAAGACCGGCGCCGTCTTCGCCCCGTCGAAGGTCGACAAGTCTGTGGAGCGCCTCGAGGACTACTATGGCAAGGATGGATACCTGGACACCCGGGTCCGCGTGACCCGGCGCCCCAACCTGAGGACCAACGACATCGACCTCGAGTACAAGATCGAGGAGAGCGACAAGTTCAACGTCGAGTCGATCCAGGTCGAGGGCAACACGAAGACGAAGAGCGTCGTCATCATCCGCGAGCTGATCCTCGGCCCTGGAGACGTCTTTGACACGGTGCGCATGAAGATCAGCAAGAACAGGTTGGAGAACACGCGCTTCTTCGACGACGTCGACATCAACGCGCAGGACACCAACATCCCGGGCAGGCGCGACATGCGCGTCTCGGTGAAGGAGGGCCGCACCGGAACGTTCACCTTTGGCGCGGGCTACAGCTCGCTCGAGCGGGCCACGGTCTTTGCCCAGGTCGAGCAGACCAACTTCGACCTCTTCAACAGCCGTTCGCTCTTCCAGGGCGACGGCGAGAAGTTCAGCATCAAGGTCTCGATCGGAGAGCTCTCCAACGAGGCGGTGATCAGCTTCGAGGAGCCCTACCTCTTCGAGAAGGTGCTCGCGCTAGGGTTCAGCATCTTCCGCGAGCAGTCGACGTACGTGAGCACCTACTACCAGGAGATCCAGGAGGGCGGTAACATCAACCTGCGCAAGCACCTGTTCGGCCTCATCGACGGAACCGTCACCTACCAGTACGAGGTGATCGACATCTACAACGTGAGCTCCGCGGCCTCCCCCATCATCCAATCCTACGCCGGGCTCCACGACGTGTCGTCGGTCTCGTTCGAGCTCGTCCGGGACACGCGCGACAAGATCATCAGCCCGACCTCCGGCAACCGCATGGACCTCATCGCGACGGTCGCGGGAGGCCCGCTGGGCGGGACGGACAGCTTTTACAGCATGGAATTCAGGGGGTCCCAGAACTTCAAGATCTTCGACGCGCAGACCCAGGTGCTCGAGCTGGTCGCCCGCGGCGGCGTCATCGACAACTATGGCAAGTTTGCCGCTCTTCCCTACTATGACGCCTACTACCTGGGCGGGCCGCAGGACCTGCGCGGGTTCGAGTACCACGAGGTCAGCCCGCGCGACATCTACGGCGAGCCGATCGGCGGCAAGACCTACGGGATGTTCACGGCCGAGTACTCGGCATTCGTCGTCGATCCGATCCGGTTCGCGATCTTCTACGACGTCGGCTTCGTGAACGCGCCGGCCTACGACTTCAACCCGGGAACCTACAACGACGACTTTGGCGTCGGCCTGCGCCTCATGGTGGCCGGCTCGCCCCTCAGCCTGGACTACGGTATCCCCATCAGGGGAGACCATTACAACAAACAGGGCGGACAGTTCAATTTTTCGTTTGGCACCCGCTTCTAAATCCGATTCGATCGCTCCTTCACACCCTTCGATAACCACCCATGAAGAAACCAATTCAGTCCCTCCTTGCAGTTGCGGCCATCGCCTTCTCCGCGCTGACAAGCCACGCCCAAACTTCCCCGAAAATCCTGACCGTCGATCTGGCGAAGCTCTTCGAGAGCCATTACAAGACGGCTGAGCAGCAGGCCAAGTTCACGGCCGACGAGACGAAGGCCAAGGAGCAGCTCGAGCAGATCACGAAGGAGGGCAACGCCTTGGTGGAGCAGTACAAGGAGCTCGACGACCAGTCGAAGAACCCGACCGCGACCGCCGAGGCCCAGGCCAAGGCCAAGGGCGACGCCCAGAAGAAGCTCGACGAGATTCGCCAGAAGCAGAGCGAGCAGCAGTCCTTCGTCCAGAGCACCCGCAACTCCCTCCAGCAGCGCGCCCAGACCTTCAAGACCCTCCTGGTTGAGGAGATCTCGAAGCAGGCGGTGGACATCGCCAAACAGAAGGGCGCGACCTTCCTGATCGACAAGTCGGGCGCAAGCCTCTCCGGGGTCCCCGCGGTCCTCTACTCGGACCCGAGCCTCGACATCACCGACGAGGTGATGGCCGAGATCAACAAGGACCGCCCGGCCGTCACGCCGACGCCCGTCTCCACGGCGGCCCCCGCCGCGAGCGACGCGCCGAAGATCACGGTTCCCGGGATCACGCCCTCCAAGTAACCCTGGCCCCGGACACGCTCCGGTTTTCACGTCGAACCCCGCTTGCGCTTCGCAGGCGGGGTTCTTTTGCTATGGGCCCAT
>CAYNLL010000500.1:0-1136 GCA_964398015.1 uncultured Opitutaceae bacterium
CGTCGATCGTGGTGTCGCCCGTGGCGCCGGTGAAGTCGCGGGTCGCGGCGAGCGCGTCGCGCAGCCTGGGGCCCTCGGTGGTGCCGGCGCGCCGGATCGCGTCGACCAGGACGCCGACCGTGTCATAGCCGAGGGCCGCGAAGGCGTCCGGGGTCTCGTCGCCCCAGCGCGCCCTGTAGTTGGCGACGAACCGCTTCACCTCCGCGCTGCTGTTCTCCGGGGAGAAGTGGGTCGAGTAGTAGCAGCCGTTGAGCGCGTCGCCGCCGATCTGCAGGAGCTCGTCGGCCACCCATCCGTCGCCGCCGAGGAAGGGCATCGTGAGGCCGAGCTCGCGGGCCTGGCGCACGATCAGCGCGGCCTCCGTGTAATATCCCGGCACGAACACGGCGTCGCAGCCGGCGGCCCTGATCGCCGTCAGCTGCGCGCGGAAGTCCTTGTCGCCCTCCGAGTACTTCTGCTCCACGGGGATCGTGCCGCCGTCGGCCGTGAACTTCTCCCGGAAGAAGGTGGCGAGGCCCACGCTGTACGCGTTGGACACGCTGGAGATGATGGCGACCCGCCTGGCCCTCAGCTCGTTGCCCGCGAACTTCGCCATGACCGTCCCCTGGAACGGGTCGATGAAGCAGACCCTGAAGATGTAGTTGCCCACGCGCGTCACCTTCGGGTTGGTCGCCGCGGGCGCGATCATGGGGACATGCGCGGCCTGCGCGATGGGGGCCGCCTCCAGGGATCTCCCGGAGGACACCTCGCCGAGGAGCGCGATCACCTTGTCGCGGGCGATCAGCTTCTTTGCGGCCGTGGCGGACTGCCCCGGCACGGTCTGGTTGTCCTCGGTCACCAGCTCGAGCTTGCGGCCCAGGACGCCCCCGGCGGCGTTCACCTCCTCGATGGCCATCGCGATCCCCTTGTGCGAGGACTGGCCGAAGCTCGCCTCCTTGCCGGTGAGGGAGGCGTATTCGCCGACCTTGATCGTGTCGTCGGCGCGAAGCGCGCACGCCGCGGCGGCCGCGGCAAGGGCCAGTAGGGCGCGGGCGAGGCGGACGGTGGGAGGGAAGGGGTCCATCATGGTGGGTTTTCGTTTAGGGGGCGACGCTCTCTACGAACTGGAAGCGGCCGTTCCTGACCTGCACGATGAC
>CAYNLL010000500.1:1146-2800 GCA_964398015.1 uncultured Opitutaceae bacterium
CGCATTCTTCGAAGCGTCACGCTTCTCGTTGATCGTGATGCGGCCGGTGACGGCGTCGAAGTTGCGCGTGGAGGCGATGGCGTTGCGGAGGGCCGCGTGCTCGGTGGTCCCGGCCCGCCGGATCGCGTCGGCGAGCACGAGCACCGAGTCGTAGCCGAGCGAGGCGTTGGAGTCGGGCGATGCGTCGCCGTACCGCCGCTTGTACGCCGCTACGAACGCCTGCACGCGCGGGGAGGGGTCCTGCGGCGAGTAGTGTGAGCAGAAGTAGGCGCCCTCGACGGCGTCGCCGCCGAGGTCGATGAGCGCCTGGGCCTCCCAGCTGTCGCCGCCGAACACCGGCACCTTGATCCCCAGCTCCCGGGCCTGCTTCACGATCAGGGCCCCCTCGTTGTAGTAGCCGGGCGAGAAGATCGCGTCCACGTCGGCCGCCCGGATTGCGGTCAGCTGCCCGTAGAAGTCCTTGTCGCCCTCGGCGTACTTGGGCTCGAGGACCACGGTGCCGCCCCCGGCGATGAACGCCTCCTTGAAATACTTGGCGAGCCCGACGCTGTAGGCCGAGGTCGAGCTGGAGAAGATCGCGACGCGGCGCGCCTTCAGCGTCCCCAGGGCGAACTTAGCCATGACAGGCCCCTGGAACGGATCGATGTAGCAGACGCGGAAGATGTAGTCGCCGGTCTCGGTGACCTTGGGGTTGGTGGAGGCCGGCGAGATCATGGGGATCCTGGCGGCCTGGCATATGGGGGCGGCCTCCAGCGAGCGGCTCGAGGCGACCTCCCCGAGGACCGCGACCACGTGGTCGCGGGCGATCAGCTTCCGGACGGAAGTGCCGCTCTCGCCGGGCTTTGACTGGGTGTCCTCGGTGAGGAGCTCGAGGCGCCGGCCGAGCACGCCTCCGGCGGCGTTGATCTCGTCGACCGCGAGGACGGTCCCCTGGTGCGACGACGTGCCGAGGCTCGCCTCCTTGCCCGTGAGGCTGGCGTACTCCCCGATCTTGATCGACTCCTGGGCCTGGGCCGCGAAGGCCGACGCGGCTGCCATGGAAAAGAGGGTTCGCAATAGGCGAAACATGGTATGGATGCCCTTGAGAAAAGGGAACGGGCGGATCGGTGACAACCGAATTGGCAGCAAAGTTTTCCGCGCCGGGAGTGCGGCCCGTGTAACTGGTTGATAATGGCCCGGGCCCATGGTTGTCTCCCGCCGTTGAACACGTTTGACCGGTATCTCCTGCGCGAGTGGCTCTACATCGTCGGAACGGTGCTCGTGCTCGTGTGCGGCCTGCTCCTTGTCCAGGTGATGTACGACGACTTCAGGGACCTGCGCGACGCGGGCGCCGGGGCGGGCGACCTGGCGCGCTACGTCCTGGTCGCGATCCCCGGGTTCCTCGCCGTCACGCTCCCCATCGTGCTGCTCCTCTCGACGCTGTTCGTCCTGGGGAAGCTCCACAAGGGAAACGAGCTGACGGCGATGCGGGCGGCCGGCGTGGGCTTCGGGCGCCTGATGGCCCCCATCTGGATCGTCGGCCTCGGGTGCTGCGGCCTGTCGTGGTGGCTGAACGCCTCCATCGTCCCGTGGTCGGTCGAGACGAGCCGCCAGATCAAGGAGCGCTTCGAGTTCATGAAGCAGGCCCGGCAGGAGGCGCCGGAGCGCATCGGGA
>CAYNLL010000501.1:0-2784 GCA_964398015.1 uncultured Opitutaceae bacterium
CGATGAAATCCCGCGTCGTGCCGGGCTCCGGGCTCACGATGGCCCGCTCGCTTCCGACGATCCTGTTGAGAAGGGAGCTCTTACCCGCATTCGGCTCTCCGAGGATGACCGTCGCAATTCCCTCCCTGAGAAGGGAGCCCGTGCGCTTTGTCGCGAGAAGACGGTCGGCGCCCTCCAAGACGGAGCGGACCCGGACGGCCAGCTTCAGCCGGTCCTCCGGGGGAAGATCCTCGTCGGGAAAGTCGATGTAAGCCTCGACGGTCGCGAGCGCGCCGAGGAGCCCGTCGACGAGCCCCGCCAAGTGGCGCCCGAGCGCCCCGCGCAGGACGGCCCTGGCCGCCTCCAAAGCCCGATCGCTCCGCGCGCTGATCACATCCATGACGGCTTCCGCCTGGCTCAGGTCGATCCGCCCGTTCAGGAACGCGCGCTGCGTGAACTCGCCGGGCCCCGCAGGCCTGCACCCGCGCGCGAAGAGATCGGAGAGGATTTTCCCGACGACGAACGGGCTGCCGTGGCATGAGATCTCGAGGGCGTCCTCGCCGGTGTAGGAATTCGGGCCTGCGAACAGCGTCGCCACGACGTCGTCGACGGCCGATCCGCTCCGGTCCCTGTAGTCGGCGTGAGTGGCGGAGCGGGGTGGGGGAGCGGAGCCGAAAACCCCGCCCGCCAGGCCAACTGTATCAGGGCCACTGATACGAATAAGCGCGAGCGCCGCGGTGCCGGAGGGCGTCGCAAGGGCGGCGATGGTGTCCGTAGGGCGCAGCATGGAGGCCCAAACAACGCCGGGAGCGGCCGGGACTCAAGCGCGGACGGGCGGGCCGGGGAGCGGCGCGCCTAGAAAAACCAGGCCAGGGTTCCCTCGACGCTTCGCGGCGCGCCCGGCATCACCGTCTGGCCGACGGTGTCGGTGCCCTCGCCGGCGGTGGAATAGTAGCGGTGGCCCATGGCGTTGTTGAGGTTCAGGCGGGCCTCCCAGCGGGCGCACCGGTAGTAGGCGACGCCGTTCACGACCGTGTAGGCGGGGAGGCTTACGAAGTCGTCGTTCGACGTGAAGCGTCCGCCCATGCAAACGGCGCCCGCGCCGATCCCGAAACCGTGCGGCAGTCGGTAGGTGGTGAACACGCTCGCGCTGTTGCGCGGCACCAGGCCGGGCCGGCGGCCGTTCAGGAGGACGCCCCCGGAATCCACGCCGCCGTCGATGATGGCCGCGTCCAGGAGGGCGTAGCTCGCGGCGACGCTCCATTGGGCGCTGAGGCGGCCATCGAGGTTCAGCTCGATGCCGCGGGAGCGCTGGTCGCCGGTGTTGCTGACGGTCCCCGTCAGGGGATTGGTCTCGGAGATGTTGCGCTCCACCTGGAACAGGGCGGCCGTGGCGGTGACGCGGTCGTTGGCCATGTTCGTCTTGAACCCGACCTCATAGCTCAGCGTGTCCTCTGGCGCCAACGCGGCATTCGTGGCCGCGAGCGACAACGCGTCCGAGGACGGCTCGAACGAGCGGCCGAAGCTCGCGTAGACGGACGCATGGGACGACGGCTCCCATACGACCCCGGCGCGCGGGCTCACCGTGCGGCTGAGGTTGGAGAGGTCCACGGTGGGACCCAGGAGGCTGTCCTGCTCCACCCCGAAGTAATCAAGCCTCGTTCCCAGAAGGGCCTTCCAGTGCTCCGAAAACGAGATCTGGTCTTGGAGATACAGGCCCGCGGTGTCGGCGGCCACCGACGTCGCCGTGTGCGAGGACGGCGCCTCGCCCGCAGGCCTGTCGGTCAGCACGGGATCCACCAGGGCCGCGGGCGCCTCCGCGAACTGCTCGGAATTCGTGCCGGCCGTCTGGCGCGCGACCTCCAGCCCCAGGAGGACCTTCTGTTCAAAGGGGACGGACCTCAGGTCCCACGTGCATTCGAGCTGGTTGAAGAGGTCGTTTTGATGGCGCAGGATATGGCGGCCGGACCGCGTCACCCAGACGTCGAGGAGGTCGCCGTCGAAGGCCCCGCCGGCCGGCAGGTACACGCCGGTCGGCAGGACATTGTTGCGGTCCAGCGCGTAGTGCTCGACGCGCGCGACATCGTGGAGCATCACGGCGTCCGCCATCTTGTCGTCAAACGTGACGGTGGCCGAAGAGACATCGGCCTGGACATAGTCGGCTCGGCGCCCGTCGGGGGACCCATAGTAGTTTGAAAGGGGAACCTCCGGCGCCGTGCCCGGGAATCCCGATCCGGCGGGACCGACGAGGGCCGGCAGGCCGAGGTCGTCCAGGCGGCGGTCGGAGAGGGCGTCAAGCTGCACGAGCAGGAGCGTGTCCTTGGTCGGCTTCCATGAGGCGGAGGGCGACACATGCACCCGGTCCAGGAAATACTCGTCCCTGAATCCTCCGGATTGCTCGGCGGCGGCGTCGAGACGATAGAGAAGGCCTCCGATTCCCAGGGGTCCGCCGGCGTCCCATTCGACGCGCTCGTCTCCCCAGCTGCCGAAAAGGGCGTCGGCCTCCCCGACGGGCGCATCGGTCGGCTTGCGTGTCACGCGGTTGATGATCCCGCCCGCCGACCCGTGGCCGTAGAGGGCCGCCGCGGGCCCCAGGATGACGTCGACCTGCTCGATATTGGACAGGTCGCGGAAGTACATCTCGCTGTCGCGCACGCCGTCGACGTACTCGTCGTTTGTCGCGGCGAAGCCGCGAAGGTACACCTGGTCCCGCTGTCCGTCGCCGACGGAGGGACCCACGCCCGCGACATTGCTCAGCACATCCTCAAGCGAGCGGGCGCCCTGAATCGAGAACAGGTCGCGCCC
>CAYNLL010000502.1:0-2779 GCA_964398015.1 uncultured Opitutaceae bacterium
GAACACCTTGTACTGGAGGGTCGGCGCCAGGACCCCGAGCACGCTGCGGTCCATGTAGTTTATGGTCGTCGCGAGGAAGAGGAGCGCCAGGATCCGGTAGCGATACCGGCCGACTGGGGGGGCGCCGAGGGGCTTTGGCGTAACTTTCACTAATGAACTTGCAATTCATAGGTGAACCATATCCTCGGCAATAAGAAAATGCCCCGTCCGCGATCCTACGGCCCTTTTCCCGGAAAAGCCCACTGTCAAATTCCTCGCCCATGAACCGGCCATCCAACGAGCACGGGCCCAACGCGTCCCTGGAGCGCTACGTGATCCCGAACCTGCGCAACGCCTGCCGCGTCCTGAAGCTCCTCAGGGGCCAGCCCGGCGGGCTCAAGGCCGCCGACCTCGCGCGCCTCCTGGGGATACCGGTCACCACGACGATGAGGATAACGGCCACCCTGCAGATCGAGGGGCTGGTGCAGAAGAACGACGGGCGGTTCGGGCTGGGGCCCGCGCTCATCCACCTGGGCAACGCCGCCCTTGCGGGCACCGACATCCGCAAGCTCGCGCTGCCGCTGCTCGGCAAGCTCACCCGCGAGACGGACGAGACCTCTCACCTCGCGATCCCGTGCAACGAGAGGTCGCTGATCATCGCCGTGCAGGACAGCCCCCACCCGCTGCGCGCCGCCTCCCCTGCCGGTTTCCTCACCGACCTGCACTGCTCCTCCACGGGCAAGATCTTCCTCTCCTACCTCCACGACAAGCAGCTCTCCCAGATCCCCGCCCTGAAGTCCCCTTACCGGCACACCGCCAATACGCTGACCAAGCGCAGCGAGCTTGAGCGAGAGATCGAGCTCACCCGGAGGAGGGGCTACAGCATCGACGACGAGGAGTGCCACGCGGGCGTGCGCTGCATCGCCGCTCCCGTCTTCTCCTCCGACGGCAACGTTGCCGCGGCGATCGGAATCACGGCCGCGGCAGTGCGCCTGACCGAGAAGAGGATCCCCGAGATGGCTGCGATTGTCTGCACGGTCGCCGCCGAGGCCTCCCGCCTGATGGGCTTCTCGGAGGCGGCATAGCACCACCCACCCCCAGAAAGGCGACGGCCACCATGTTGAAGACCGACATACTCGAGCGGATCCGGGCCCAGAAGGTCCTGGCCCTGATCAGGGCGGACGGACCCGAGAGCCTGCTCGACTGCGCGCGGGCCCTGTCCGCCGGCGGGCTGGGCTCGATCGAGCTCACGATGACGACTCCGGGCGCCGTCGACCTCGTCGCCCAGGTGTCCCGAAGCCTTCCCGGGGCCATGATCGGCCTCGGGACGGTGCTCGACGCGGAGACGGCGCGCCGAGGCGTCGAGGCGGGCGCCCGCTTCATCGTCACGCCGGCCCTCCGCCCGGAGGTGATCAGGGAGTGCCTCAGGCTCGGCGTCCCGGTGTTCTCCGGGGCGTTCACGCCGACGGAGGTGGCCGCGGCGTCCGACCTCGGCGCCGACGTGGTCAAGATCTTCCCTGCAGAGTTCTTCGGGCCCGCCTATATCAAGTCCCTGAAGGCCGTCTTCCCCAAGATCAACCTCCTGCCGACGGGCGGGGTCACCGCGCGGACGCTGGGAGACTTCCTGAGGGCCGGCGCGTTCGCGACGGCCGCGGGGAGCGCCCTGGTGGACCCGGCGGCGCTCAAGGCCCGGGATTGGGCCGCCATCACCGCGCGGGCCGCGGAATTCGCCGCGGCGGCCGCGGCGGCCTGAACACGCTTCACCATGTCCGAAACCTACTTCGTCGTCCCCGAGTCGCAGCACAACGCCCTCACCGAGGCGGCTTATCGCCACCGCGGGTACCTTGCGGACGAGGCCGCCGAGGGTGCGCGCCTGTGCGCCGAGGCCTCGCGGCACGGGATCCGAACGCACAACGCCATCAAGGCGCTCCATCTCGACCACCTTTTTGGCTCCGGATCGAAGGGGTGCGTGCCGGGCGCCCAGATCGAGGAGATCGCCTCGCGCTTCGAGGCCACCCGGGCGTGGAACGCCAACAGGAAGCTCGGCCAGTCCACGGCCTACCGCGCCATGGACGCGGCGATCGCGCTTGCGGAGCGCTTCGGCGTGGGAACGGTCACGGTCGACAACGCGTTTCACTACCTCTGGGGCGGCGGCTACGTGATGGATGCGGCGAGGCGCGGCTACATCGCCTACACCAACTGCACGGCCGCCCTCGCGGAGGTCGTCCCGTTCGGCGGCAAGTTCCCGACGCTCGGCACCAATCCCCATTCATGGGGCTTTCCCACGACCCAGGCGATCGGGTACCCCATCGTCATCGACTGGGCGACCTCGGTGATCGCCATGGGGCGCGTGCAGCAGCTGAAGAGGGAGGGGCTGCCCCTCCCCCCGAACGCGGCCCTCGACCGCAAAGGCGACCCCACGACAGACCCGCAGCAGGCCGTCTCCCTGCTCCCGTTCGGGGCGCACAAGGGCTACGGCCTCTCCCTGATCAACGAGATCGTCGGCGCCTTCATCGGGGGCTCGCTGCCCACCCTGCGCAGCCGCTGGGACATGAACCCCGAGGAGAAGCACACCTGCAGCTTCTACATCCAGGCCATCCATCCCGAGGCGCTGAGCGGCGGCGCCTTCGCGCGCGGCCGCAACCAGGCCGCAAACGTGAAGGCCGTCATCGAGGATGTGCGCGGCCACGGGAACGAGCGCTGCAAGCTCCCCGGCCAAGTCGAGGCCGAATGGGCGAAGAGGACCTCGGATGCCGGCGGCTTGCTGTTCACCGAGGCCGAGATCGAGGCCTTCAATGAG
>CAYNLL010000503.1:0-2779 GCA_964398015.1 uncultured Opitutaceae bacterium
AGTATTTCATCGTCCTGCGCGACGTGACGATGGACTCCCACCCCGCCTACACCGGGGAAAAGCGCCTCGTGGACACCGCCGGGCGCGTCGAGAAGTTCACGTCGAAGTTCAAGCGCAGCGCGACGAAGAAGTAGTCCCCGGCTGTTGAAGCTGATCTGTTTCGACTGCGACAGCACGCTGAGCTCGATCGAGGGGATCGACGAGTTGGCCCGGCGTCGCGGGCCCGAGGTCTTCAGGAGCATCGAGGCGATGACCGAGGACGCGATGGACGGGAAGATCCCGATCGAGGAGGTCTTCGGCCGGCGCCTTGAGGCGATCCGCCCGAGCCAGGAGGACGCGCGCGCCGTCGGCAGGAGCTACGTCGAGCACGTGGAGGCGTCGGCGGCGGCGGCGGTCGCCGCCCTGGCCCGGGCCGGATGGACGCCGGTCATCGTGAGCGGCGGCTTCCGCCAGGCCATCCGGCCGCTGGCCGATTTCCTCGGCATCGCCCGGGTCGAGGCGGTCGACCTCCACTTTGCGCCCGACGGGGGCTATGCGGGCTACGACAGCGCCTACCCGTCGACGCGCAGCGGCGGGAAGGTGGAGATCATCGGGGCGCTGCGCCGGGAGCTGCGTCCGGAGCGGGTGGTCATGGTGGGGGACGGCGTGAGCGACCTGGAGACCCGCCCTGCGGTAGACCTTTTCATCGGCTACGGCGGCTTCGCGGCGCGCGAGCGGGTGAAGCGCGGGGCGGCCGTCTTCGTCACGTCCCTCGGCGCCGTCCCCGGCCTCGTCTGAGGCCGCGTTAGGGGAACAGGCCGCGGCTCTGCTTCGCCTCGGCGACGCGCCCGATTCCCAGCGTGAGCGCGGCCAGTCGGCGGCCGAACTTGAACTTGCGCTTCTGGTACTCGACCGCGTCCTTCGCCTTGTCCAGGATTGCGTGGAGCTTGGTGATCACCTCGTCGCGCCCCCAGTAGAAGCTCTGGAGGTTCTGCAGCCACTCGAAGTACGAGACGATCACGCCCCCGGAGTTGCACAGGACGTCCGGGATGACCTCGATGTCGCCGCGCTGCTCGAGGACGCGGTCGGCCGCGTTGGTGGTGGGCCCGTTCGCCGCCTCGGCGAGGAGCCTGCACTTGAGCCTGGGCGCGTTCTCGTGGGTGATCACCCGCTCGAGCGCGGCGGGGATGAGGACGGTGCACTCGAGCTCGAGCAGCTGCTCGTTGGACACGGGATCGCCCCCTGCGAAATCCCTGAGGACGCGCTCGCTCTGGAGGTAGGCGAGGGCCTTCCTGATGTCGACGCCGGCGGCGTTGTGGATCCCCCCGGTGTAATCGGAGATCGCGATGATCCGCGCCCCCATCGCCGAGAGGGCGAGCGCGGTCTCGCTCCCCACGTTGCCGAAGCCCTGGATGGCGACGGTGGCGCCCGAGAGCGGGATCCCCATGTCGGCCAAATACTTGCCCACGAGGTGGGCGACGCCAGCCCCCGTGGCCTCCCTTCGGCCCTGCGAGCCCCCGAGCGAGATCGGCTTGCCGGTCACCACGCCCGGCGAGATGTAGCCGACGTGGTTGGAGTAGGTGTCCATCATCCACGCCATGATCTGCTCGTTGGTCCCGACGTCGGGCGCGGGGATGTCGAGCTGGGGCCCTACGAAGCTGATCAGCTCCTGCATGTAGCGCCGCGAGAGGTGCTCGAGCTCCGTCTGCGAAAGCTCCCGGGGGTTCACGATGACGCCGCCCTTGGCTCCCCCGTAGGGCAGACCGACCAGCGAGCACTTCCAGCTCATCCACATCGCCAGCGCGGCGACCTCGCCGAGCGTCACGTTCTCGTGGAAGCGCACGCCCCCCTTGGACGGGCCGGTCGAGAGGTTGTGCTGCACGCGGTAGCCCTCGAACACGGTCACGGCTCCGTTGTCGCGGCGCACGGGCAGGGAGACGGCGATGCAGCGGCGGGGGTACTTCGTGCGGTCCCGGATGCTTTCGGGGAGGTTGATCGCGTCGGCCGCCTGGTCGAACTGCCGGCACGCCATGCGAAAGACGTCGGAATCATAGAGCGTCGAAACAACGGCCTTTGACATGGGGGCAGCTTGCCCAATGTCATGGGGGTTGGCCATGCTATTCAAGCTCAGCTCAACGTACCAGCCGACCGGGGACCAGCCCCAGGCGATCGAGAAGCTCGTGGCGTCGATCTCCGCCGGGAACCGGTACCAGACGCTGCTCGGCGTCACCGGCTCCGGGAAGACCTTCACCATGGCCAACGTGATCGCGCGCTGCGAGCGGCCGGTCCTGATCATCTGCCACAACAAGACGCTGGCGGCGCAGCTCTACTCGGAGTTCAAGGGCTTCTTCCCCGAGAACGCGGTCGAGTACTTCGTGAGCTACTACGACTACTACCAGCCGGAGGCCTACATCCCGTCGAGCGACACGTACATCGAGAAGGACTCCTCCATCAACGAGGAGATCGAGCGCCTGCGCATCTCGGCCACCAGCTCCCTCGTGAGCCGGCGCGACGTGATCGTCGTGGCCAGCGTCTCGTGCATCTACGGCCTGGGCTCGCCCGAGGACTTCACCGAGCTGCGCATCCCGATCCGCAAGGGCGGGGAGCTCGGGCGCAACGCCTTCCTCGAGCGCCTGGTCGACAACATCTACGAGCGCAACGACTACGAGCTCAAGCCCGGCCGCTTCCGGGTGCGCGGCGACGTGGTCGACGTGATGCCCGCCTACATGGAGCACGGCCTGCGCATCGAGTTCTTCGGGGACACGGTGGAGGAGGTGAGCGAGTTCGAGCCGCTGACGGG
>CAYNLL010000504.1:0-2771 GCA_964398015.1 uncultured Opitutaceae bacterium
CTGTTCCACAAGTGGGTCGCCGCCCAGTCCGTGCCCGGTGTCCTCCTGGTTGACGTCGCAGAGCTGCTGCACGTGCCCGACGGCCCGGGCGTGATCGCCGTGGGACACGAGGCGGACTTCGCGCTGGACAACCACCGGGGTGTCTGGGGCGTGCTCTACCGGCGCAAGACCGTTCTGCCCGGCACGAATGCCGAGCGGGTTGCCGAGGCCTTCGGGGCCGCGGGCCGGGCGGCTGTCTCGATTGAGGACGCGTTTCCCGGAGCTGTCAGCTTCAGCCGGACCGGGTTCGAGCTGATCATCAACGACCGGGGCATCGCACCCAACACCCCCGAGACGCTCGCCGCGGCCGTCCCCGAGATAAAGACCTCGGTGGCCGCTCTGCTAGGCCACGACGGCATCGATGTGGAGCGAACGGGCCTTGATGCCCGCGAGCGTTTCAGCGTTTCGGTGAGGTCCGCGCGTCCTTTTGAGCTCAGCGCCTAGGTGCGGCCCGCAGCGAAGGTGCGGCTCGAACCCTCCAGAAGGGGCATGACCAGGCGGACGATGATCGGCACGATTTCCCCGGCAGGGGGACGGCTCGGGGTGTTGAACCACTGCTTGACGGCCCCGTAAATCGCCCAGCTCGCCGCGGTCGCGACCATCTCGGGCTGGACGGCGGAAGTGGGCGCCGCATGGGCAACGCCACCCGAGAGGACACGGCGAATCGCGTTGACTATTGCAGCCTCGATCAGGGGTTCAAACGCGGTTTGCCTCTGACACGCCTCCTGGCTGGAATGGCACGCGCTGAGGTAATCGCATGCGGCAAGCACGATCGGGCCCGCAGCCTCAGCGCAGGAGCCATCATAGCTGACCTTTCGCTCGTCGAGCAGCTTGTGGAAACCGCCGGCGACCATGGCGTCGAGAAGCGCATACTTATCGGTGTAATGGTCGTAGAACGTGGCACGATTCACCGTGGCAGTCTCAGTGATGTCTTGGACGGAAATGTCGTCAAAGCTCTTGTTCTGCATAAGTTTGCGCAAAGCCCCCTGCAGAAGGGTCCGGGTTCGGCGGATGCGTGGATCGCGCACATCACAATCTGAGATTGGCATAACCCCTTTATACACCGCCATCAGGGAAAATCAACAAAACAACACTTGTCGTTTCGAAAAAAACTACTACTGTTGTTTAAACATCAATCGTCGTATACATCAAGAATCCTCCCATGAAGATCGTCACCCATATTGCCCGGATACTCCTCGGCCTGCTTTTCCTCACCTTCGGATTGAATGGCTTCTTCCATTTCATCCCCATGCCTCCGCCCTCAGGTCTGGCGGCTCAATACCTTGGCGCGCTGTTCGTCTCGCACTATCTCGTCGCGGTATTCCTCCTGCAGGCGATCGCCGGCGTGCTCCTGCTGGTCAACCGATATGTTTCCGTGGCCTTGGTCTTGCTTGGGCCAATCATCGTCAACATTCTCCTGTTTCATTGCCTGATGGCACCCGAGGGTCTGCCCATAGCCCTTGTGGCTGCCGCGCTCTGGCTTTCGGCATTCTTCGGGGTTCGCCGCGCCTTCTCGGGGATATTTGCGGCGAGGACGGAGGCCTAAGGTGCAGCTCGGCATCGACAGCTTTGCGGCCGCGGTTTCGGATCCGCTCACCGGGGCGACCGTCAGCCCTTCGGAGCGCCTGCGCCATCTGATCGAGGAGATCGAGCTTGCCGACCAGGTGGGCCTCGATGCCTTCGGCGTTGGCGAGCACCATCGCAGCGAATACCTAGACTCCGCACCCACGGTCATCCTTGCGGCCGCCGCGTCGCGGACCAAGCGCATCCGCCTGTCGAGCGCCGTCACCGTTCTGAGCGCAGCCGATCCGGTCAGGGTCTTCCAGGAATTCGCCACTCTTGACCTTCTTTCGCAGGGACGGGCGGAGATCATAGCGGGCCGCGGGTCCTTCACCGAGGCCTTTCCCCTGTTTGGCCTCGACCTGAAGGACTATGATTCCCTCTTTTCTGAAAAGCTCGATCTGCTCCTGAAGATACGCGAAGGCACGCGCGTTCACTGGTCCGGGCTTCACCGCCCCCCGCTCAACGGCCAGGCCGTCTATCCGCGACCGTTTCAGAACCCGCTGCCAATCTGGCTCGGGGTCGGCGGCACACCCGGTTCCTTTGTTCGCGCCGGCACCCTGGGCCTTCCCCTGATGGTCGCGATCATCGGCGGCGAACACCGCAGGTTCCGGCCTCTCATCGACCTCTATCGCGAAGCCGGTGTTCGAGCCGGCCACGATGTCGAGAAGCTGCGGGTGGGCATTCACTCCATCGGATTTCTCGGTGACACTTCCCAGCGGGCCGCGGACGATTTCTTTCCGGGATACGCTCGCGCGTTCACGGAAATCGGCAAGGAACGCGGCTGGCCGCCGACGACCCGCGCCCAGTTCGACCGCGCGCGCAGCCCCGGGGGGGCCCTACTGATCGGCGACGCCGATGAGGTCGCAGAGAAGGTCCTCTCCGTGAACGAGGCGCTGGGCGGCATATCTCGCCTGAATTTCCAGATGACCGTGGCGGCGATTTCGCACAGCAAGATGATGCGCGCCATTGAGATCCTCGGCACCCGTGTGGCGCCCATTGTTCGCAAGGCGCTTCCGGTCGCCGCTGTAGCCGCCTGACGGTCACCGGCGCCAGGGACTCCCATTTTGACACTCCAGCTACGGGGGCGGGTCACAATATCTTCGCCTTTTCGTCCCGCAATTTCAGAACAGGGATGAGCGGCTGTCCGGTGTTATGCTGGTGTCCGACAG
>CAYNLL010000505.1:0-2763 GCA_964398015.1 uncultured Opitutaceae bacterium
CGAGCAGGGGAAGTTCCAGGTCAAGGCGATCGTGCACGGGGGCAACCTCGAGTGGCTGCGCAAGCAGGGCCATTTCACGTCGTGGGCGGCGCACACGCCGACCGAGGACGACTGGGAGACTCTGGTCTCCGAGGCCGGCCGGCGCGTGCCCCGGCGCCTCCTTTCGCCCAAGCAGTTCGAGCAGATCAAGAAGCTGCGCGAGCACAGGTAACCCCCTCATGCCAAAAATAGACGTCAACAAGGTCGCCGAAATCCTCAAGAAGAACCACATCGACCCCGCGGTGCTGCGCCGCGTTGTCGAGGAGATGAACCTGGCCGTCCAGCCCGATCCCGGCGAGGAGGAGCTGCCGCCGCCCGTGAAGAAGCAGTTCGTGATCCTCGCGAGCGATCCCGAGGGCCGCCTGCCGAAGGGCGACTTTGCAGGGTGGGTCCTGCAGATCCCCGAGGAGGAGAGCGCCGCCACCACCCTGGACCGCATCTTCAAGGGGGCCTATGACTACAACGCGTCCAAGAAGGGGCGCCTCTATCCCGCGAAGACGGTCGGCGAGGCGGTCGAGAACGTGCCCGCCAAGTTCTTCAAGGAGGCCGAGCTCTGGGTGAAGACAAAGACGCCGGTTCTCGTGCTGCGCACGGACAACGAGATCCCTAGGGGCTAGCCCCCGGCGGCCCCAGCCCGAACTTCTCCGGGTCGAATCCCCGCGCCTTGACCGCGTCGGCGAGCGCCTTGAGGTCAAGGCGCGCCCCTGGCCGCACGCCGTGGGCCGCAAACCAACCCTGCGGCATCTCGAGCACGAACTGGATGCGGTCGCTGCGGGAGGTGACGCCCCGCTCGTCAAGAGGGAGCAGGTGGTAGATCTCGGCGATCGCCCCGTCGTGCTCCAGGTACGCGATGTCCAGGGGCTCGGGCGTGTTGCGCATCCAGTAGTTCTGGCGCTGCGGCTCATGGTAGACGAACACCATGCCCTCGTCGCTGCCGAGGTCGGGCCTCTGCATGAGGCCGCGCGCCTGCTCTGCCTCGAGGATGGCGACCTGCACGCTCGCGGGATGCCCTCCCACCTCGACCGCGAAGTGGTCCCAGACGGTCTTCAGGGGAGCGTCAGCGGGCTTTCCCGCCCCGCACCCGGCGAGAACGAGCGCCATGACGAGGGCCGCGGCGGCCCAGGGCCCCGGCGAAACCGGATTTGCGTTTTTCACGGGTTCCACGGTTAATTCCGAGGCCGGAAGTTAGACCACCCTTGTCTGTCACATGGCCACAAAAAAATCCCGCAATATTCTCCTCTACTCGGACACCGCGCGCAGCGCCGATGCGCTCTACTTCGGCGGCGTCGACGTGCCCGATCCCTTTGTCGCGCTCGGGGTCAGGGGGCGCAAGATCGCCGTCGTGAGCGCGCTGGAGTTCGGGCGCGTGAAACGGGCGTCGGACTTCGGCACAGTCCTGCCCCTTGAATCCTGGGTCGAGCGGGCCCGCAAGGCGTGGCCCCGAAGGAAGCCCGGCCCCGCGCACGTGATCGCGCTGCTCGCCCGCGAGCTCAGGACCGGGGCGCTCACGGTCCCCGGCGATTTCCCCGCGGGGCTCTACCAGGAGCTCAGGGACCTGGGCCTGCGGGTCGAGGTCTCGCAGGGCCCCCTGTTCCCCCAGCGGGAGGTCAAGACCCCGGCCGAGGCCGAGGCCCTTCGCGAGGGCAACCGCTGCAGCGCGGCGGGGATCGCCGCCGCCGAGCGCGTCCTTCGGGCGAGCCGCGCAAAGTCCGGGAGGCTGCTCTACAAGGGGAGCGTCCTCACCAGCGAGCGCCTGAAGGTCGCGGTGGAGACCGCGTGCATCGAGGAGGGCTCCGTCTCCAATTCGACGATCATCGCCGGCGGCGACCAGGCCTGCGATCCGCACAACCGCGGCTCGGGCCCGTTGCGGCCGAACGAGATGATCATCGTCGACGTGTTCCCGCGCGTCAGCGCCACGGGCTTCCACGGCGACATGACTCGGACGTTCCTCAAGGGGCGCCCGAGCGACGCGCAGCGGTCGATCGTGGCGGCCGTCCGCGCCGCCCAGCTCGCCGCCCTCGCCACGATCCGCGCCGGCGTCGACGCGAGCGCCGTCCACCGCAAGGTGTCCGAGACCTTTGTGTCCCGCGGGTTTGAGACCCGGAGCACCGCGAGCGGCTCTGTCGGCTTCTTCCATGGCACCGGCCACGGCCTCGGCCTGGAGGTCCACGAGCCCCCCCGGATGAACGCCGTGTCCGACTACCCGCTCAAGAAGGGCACGGTGGTGACGGTGGAGCCCGGCCTGTACTATCCGGGCATCGGCGCCTGCCGCATCGAGGATGTGGTCCAGGTGACCGCGGGCTCCCCGCGCATGCTCTCGCGCTACTCCTACGAGTGGGTCCTCCGCTGATCGCCCCGCCCATGTCCATCTCCCACGCCAAGGCGAAGGCGCTTCTCAGGAGGATAAAGGGCCTGCGCATCCTCGTGATCGGCGACGTGATGCTCGACCACTACATCTGGGGCGACGCCTCGCGGATCTCCCCAGAGGCGCCCGTCCCGGTGATCGACATCGCGCGCGACACCTGGACCGCGGGCGGCGCCGGCAACGTCGCCGCCAACATCGCGGGGATGGGGGCGCGCTGCTCCCTGTTCGGCTTCATCGCGGCCGACGACAATGGCCGCAGGCTGCGCCGGATCCTGCGGGAGCGGGGCGTCGACGTGCTCGCCGCGCCCGGCAAGGGGGCGACCATCGTGAAGACGCGGGTCCTCGTGCGCCACCAGCAG
>CAYNLL010000506.1:0-2761 GCA_964398015.1 uncultured Opitutaceae bacterium
CCCGGCCATGTGCTCCAGGAGCTCCGCCACCTGGCGCCGCTTCCACTCGAGCTGCTCGCCGTAGGCGAGGTTCTGGTACTGGCAGCCCCCGCACCGGCCGAAAAGGGCGCACTTCGGCGCGACGCGGTGGGGCGAGGGAGACAGGACCTCGACCAGGTCGGCCTCGGAAAAGTTCGCATGGTTGCGGTACACCCGCGCCCGGACGCGCTCGCCCGGCAGGGCGAACGCGACCATCACCACCCATTTGGCGCCTTCCTCCGCGCCGTCGAGCGCGACGCGCCCGAGGCCGAGGCCGAGGTTGGTGAGGGTCGTCACCGAGAGCTCGACCTCCTGGTGGTAGGAAAACGGCTTGGCGTTGAATGCTTTCTTTTTGGACACGGGCGGAGACAACCATTCAAATTGGGCGATGCCCGTCGAGATAATCACCAGCCTCCAGAACCCGCGGCTCAAGCGGCTCGTGCGGCTGCGCGACCGGCGCTCGAGGGACGAGGAGGGGGCGTTCCTCGTCGAGGGCTACCGGGAAGTCAGGCGCGCGCTCGAGAAAAAGGTGGTGCTGGAGGGGCTGTACTTCTCGAGGGAGTGGTTCCTAGGCGAGAACGAGCCCGCGCTCCTCGCTCAGGCCGAGGCCGGCGGGGCGAAGCTTTTCGAGCTGTCGAAGGACGCGTTCGCGAAGGTCGCGTACCGGGAGCGCCCGGACGGGATCCTCGCGGTCGCCCCCCAGTGGAGGACGGCGCTCGGCTCGCTCGCGCTGCCTGACCGGCCGTTCCTCCTCGTCGTCGAGGCGATCGAGAAGCCCGGCAACCTGGGGACCATCCTGCGCAGCGCGGACGCGGCGGGATGCCACGCCGTGGTTGTGTGCGATCCGGTGACCGACCTCTTCAACCCCAACGTGGTCCGCGCCTCCACCGGCGTGCTCTTCTCGGTGCCCTGCGTGGTCGAGGACGGGGAGAGGGTGCTGGCCTGGCTGAGGGAGCGCGGGATCCGCTCGGTGGCGACGACCCCCGCGGCGGCGCAGCTGTACACCGCGTGCGACCTGCGGGGTCCCCTGGCGGTCATCATGGGAAGCGAGCAGTTCGGGCTCAGCGAGTTCTGGCTGAGGAACGCCGATGTCACCGTGCGCATCCCCATGGCCGGGCAGGCGGACTCGCTCAACGTGGCGATGGCCGCGCTGGTCACGCTCTTTGAGGCGGTGCGCCAGCGCGGGAGCGCCGGCTGAGGCGCCGGCGCAGGGCGGGCTGGAGCCTGCGCTCCAGCAGCCACGCGAGGGCGAAGGAGAGGAAGAGAAGGACCGCCAGCCTCAGGCCGTAGCTCAGCGCCGTGCCCCTGGGAAGAAGCGGCCACCGGAGGATCCCAAACTGGAGCGGCAGGGAGACGGCGTACAGCCCGTAGGAAACGAGGCCCACGGGGGCCATCAGGGCCAGCGCCACGGGCCGCGGCCTCCACCCAGAGAGGAGCCAGGCGAGCCCGAGTGCCGCAGCATAGGCCGCGTACGCCCCCGGGCTCTTGTCCCCGAAGTCCCCGACCCACCACCGGCCGGCCAGCGCGGCGGACGCCCAGAGGAGGCAGGACACCGTGAGGACGCGCTGCGCCCTCGGTGCGCGGCCGGCCACCGCGAGCAGGAGCCAGAGGCAGAAGGCAAGCAGGTCGAGACGCTGCAGGGAGCACGGGGGGACCGTGTAGTCGGGGACATTCCAGACGGAGAACAGCTTGCCGAGGGGGTCCAGGGGCCACATCACGGCGGCCGCCAGAAGTGCGCTCGGCCAGTTCCCGGCCGCCGGGACCCGCGGGGCGAGCCATGCGACGCACAGGCCCGCGAACCAGAACAGGGCCCCCGCCGCGTAGCACGAGAGGAACTGCGGGAACCCGGGGAACACGTCGGCCGCGACCGCTGCGGCGGCCAGCGCGAGGAAGAGGACGCCGATGCGCGGCGAGAGGCGCCAGGCGGCGAGGAACACCAGGTAGTACAGCAGCTCGAAGTTGAGCGTCCACAGGCTCGCGTCGTTGGCCATGATCGGCACGCGCCACCCGAAGAAGTAGGGATTGTAATTCTGGAGGAAGCCCAGGTTCCCCAGGACGGCGCCCAGCCCCGTCCTCGGCGCGAGCGCCCAGCTGATGAGGACCGCGGCCGTGTTGACGGGGACGAGGCGGATGAACCGCCTCCCCAGGTAGGCGCCCGCCGCCGGCCCGGAGAAGCCCTCGGACACGGTCAGGCCGATCACGTACCCGGAGAGGATGAAGAAGAAGAGGACGGCGATCCTCGCCATGTCGACCCACAGGAAGGCGTCGGGGGGCGAGTAGACGGGATCGAGGCAGGGGATTGGGGCGAGCGCGTGCCCGTACAGGACGAGCAGGGCGCAGAGGCCCCGCAGCCCCTCCAGGGCGAGGTCGCGGCCCTGGCCCCGGGCCCCGGGGCCGGGCGGGGCGATCCTCGTGGAGAGCCCGGTCGTCATGGAAGGCGGGGGGAACCCCTCCGCAGCCAATCGACCAGCTCGGCCGTGCCCTCGGCCATCCCCACGCGGGGGGCGTAAGCGAGGTCGCGCCGGGCGGCCGTGATGTCGAACCAGTGGTCCTTCGCGAGCTCGGCCGCGACGAAGCGGGTCATCGGGGGTTCGCCGCGCAGCGGCAGCACGCGCCACGCGGCCTCGCAGGCGGCGCCGAGCGCGGAGGCCGCGCGCAGGGAGATCGTCCGCGTGACGGCGCGGTAGCCGAGCGCGGTGAGCAGGCCGTTGATCCACGGCCACAGCGCGACGGGCTCGCCGTT
>CAYNLL010000507.1:0-2756 GCA_964398015.1 uncultured Opitutaceae bacterium
GCGTCGACGACGCCTCGATCACGGGCGAGCTCAAGCTCGAGCTCCTGAGCCACAAGGCGACGAGCGCCCTGAAGACGAAGGTCGAGACCTCCGAGGGTGTCGTGACGATCACGGGCGAGGCCGGCTCGGAGGCCGAGCGTGACCTCGTGACCCTGCTCGCCGAGACTGTCCGGGGCGTGAAGCGCGTCGACAACAGGATGTCGATCCGCAGCTAGGTCACCCGAGAACCCATTGGCCCGCCGCGGCCGCGGCGGCCACCACCGCCCACGGCGGGACCTTGAGCGCCGAGAGGAGGACCAGGGCCGCGGCCGCCGCCGCGGCGTCGCGGGCGTCGCGGATTCCCTCCGTGCAGACCGGTCGGTAGAGCGCGGCGAGCAGGATCCCGACGACGGCCGCGTTGGCGCCGCGCAGGGCCCCGTGGGCCCACGCCCTTGCGCGCAGGGCGTGCCAGAACGGATAGGCCCCGCCGACGAGCAGCCAGCCCGGCAGGAAGATGGCGAAGAGCGCCACGATCCCGCCCGCCCACGCGTGGGCCCCGCCCCGGGTGAGGGTCCCGAGGTAGGCGGCGAACGTGAACAGGGGGCCGGGAAGCGCCTGGGCTGCCCCGTAGCCCGCCAGGAAGGCGTCGTCGCCCACCCACCCCGGGGGCACGACCTCGGAGCGCAGGAGCGGCAGGACGACGTGGCCTCCGCCGAAGACAAGCGCCCCTGCGCGGTAGAAGCTGTCGAACATGCGGACCGTGAGCGCGCCGCTGGCCGCGGCGGCGGCCGGCAGGAGCGCGAGGAGGAGCCCGTAGAGGAGGAGCGCGGCCGCCGCCCAGGCATGGGCGCGGCCGAGGCCCCCGGCCTCCCGGGGCGGGGCGGGCAGTGCGGCGCGCCAGGCCCATGACCCGAGCGCCGCGCACCCGACGATGAGCCCCGCCTGGCTGAGCGTCCCGGGGACGGCGATGACGAGCGCGGCGGCGGCGAGGCCCAGGGCCCGCCGCGGCCAGTCCGGGCACAGCCTGGCGCCCATCACCCAGACCGCCTGCGCCACGACGGCGACCGCGGCGATCTTCAGGCCGTGGACCATCCCGGAGCCCTGGAGGATCCACCGCGAAGCGACGCCGTACGCGAGGAGGACCATCGCCAGCGCGGAGGGGGTCATGAAGCACGCCGAGGCCAGCAGAGCCCCGGCGAGGCCCGCCCTCCTCATGCCGAGCGCAAAGGCCACCTGGCTGCTCGCCGGGCCGGGAAGGAACTGGCAGAGGGCGACCACATCAGCATAGGCCGCGTCGTCGAGCCAGCGGCGCCGCTCCACGAACTCCCTGCGGAAGTAGCCCAGGTGGGCGACCGGCCCGCCGAAGGAGGTGAGCCCGAGCCTGAGGAAGGCGGCGCAGACCCCAGGGAGTGCGGACGGCGGCGCGCCCCGGGGCTGCGCTGCGGCGGGCGGGGGGTCCGAGGTCAAGGCCGGTCAGGGGCCCGGGACGGCCCGTTCGCCTGCTGCCTGGGGGTGCGCGTCATGTGTCCGTCCCTGCCTGCGCGGGGGCGCTCACTCGTCGTCCTCGGGGCGCCCCACGCGGTTGCCCGGGAGGTTGTCGGGGAGGAAGAAGTAGTAGAGCATGAGCCACCAGCCCCACGAGAGGCGGTACAGGAGCAGGGGCGCGCCCAGCGCCGCGGCGAGCGCGAGGACGAGCGTCGCCGTGGCCCCGAGGCGGCCCAAGGCATAGAGCACGATGATCGGGATGATCACCCCGAACGCCGTGATGGCGTAGTTGATCACGAACGGGCCGAGGAACGCCCCGTCCCCCTTCTCGATCCTAAGGCCGCAGCTCGGGCAGCTCTCGTTGACCTTGAACATGCGGCCCTCCTGGAAGATCGTCCGCCCGCCGCAGTTGGGGCAGCGGCAGCGCAGGCCGTTCTCAACGACGCGGGCGCGAGAGACGTTCATGGTGTGGCGGGCGCCGGGCCTCAGGCCGGCGGCGTGGCGCCGCGGTAGAAGACCGCGCGCACCTTCTCCAGCGTCGCCAGGCCCGCGGGCATCAGCTTGTCGAGCTCCGGCAGGAACGCGTTGATCCGCTCCTCGCTGTCCACGATCTCGATCACGAGGGGAAGGTCGTCCGAGAGGCGCAGGATCTTCGTCGTGTGCAGCCGGCTCGACTTGCCGTAGCCCATCACGCAGCGGATCACCGTCGCGCCGGCCATGTGCATCTCGCGCGCCCGAAGGACGATCGCCTCGTAGAGCGGCTGGTGCTTGTGGCGCACGGCCTCGCCCACGAAGATCCTCAGGAGTATGGAGTCAGCGGGAATGTCCACGGTTATGGCCCCTTCGCGGAATTGATCAAGGCGGCGGCGACGTGCCCGAGCCACACGCCCGCCAGGCAGAGGACCACCGAGCCCGCCACGTTGCCCCCGGCGCGCAGCCAGTCCCCCTCGCGGGCGAGGTTGAGCGTCTGGAGGCTGAAGGAGGAGAAGGTCGTGTAGCCGCCGCAGATGCCCGTCATGAAGAACTGGCGGCCCTCGGAACCGACGACCCAGCGGCCGTCGGGCGCCGTCAGCGTGAAGAAGAACCCGATCGCGAAGGACCCGGTCACGTTGATGACGAGCGTTCCCCAGGGGAACGTCTCGCCGAAGTGGTGCGCCACGTAGCCCGACAGCGCGAACCTGGACACGCCTCCGAGGGCGCTTCCGACCGCAATCCATAGGTAGAGGGACATGATGAGTTCTGGTGCTTTCGTTCGCAGCAGGAGTCATCGGCCGGGAAATTCCGGCGGTTTA
>CAYNLL010000508.1:0-2745 GCA_964398015.1 uncultured Opitutaceae bacterium
GGAAGTAGCGCTGGCGCGCCTTGACCTGGACGAGGCGCCGGTCGGGCAGGACGTACGCCGTCAGGTGCCCGCCCATGACGCAGCCCGTGTCGATCCCGAGGGACCACTTCAGCCGGTAGACCTCGGGCCGGGGCGTGTGCCCGTAGACGACGAAGGGGGGCCCGCTCCAGAGGTCCGCCCAGGCCGGCGCGTCCGGCTCGTCGGCCCGGCGGGCGGGCTGCCCGTCCTTGTCGACCACCTGGATCCGGGTCACCACCTCGGCCGGCTGGCGCTGCCACGGCTCGCCCGGCAGGAAGCCGCCGTGCACGAAGACCGTGTTGAGCTCCGGCTCCTCGTAGGTGAGCTGCATCGACTCCAGGTAGTCCCAGTCGCCGGGGCGCAGGGCGTCGAAGGTCTCAATGTCATGCTCCTTGATGTACTTGCGGTCGCCGGTCCTCCTGAACTTGAGGAGCCGCAGCTCGTGGTTGCCGAGGAGGGCGACCGAGCCGGCCGCACGGGCAAGGTCGATGACCGTCCGGCTGTCGGGCCCCCGGTTCACCAGGTCCCCGAGCAGGACGAGGCGGTCGCCCCCCTTCAGTTCGAGCTGCAGGAGCAGCTCCTCGAATTCGTTGTGGCAGCCGTGGATGTCGCCGACGGCGATGAGGCGTCCGGTCATGAGTTCCGCCGCAATTCGCATTGCGGCGCAAATTTGCTAGCGTCCGGCGGGCACGGAAGTAAACAAGAAAGGCTCGAACCCATGGAAATGAATCTTCAGCCCCGGGCGTTGTCCTGCGCCGTCTCCGCAAAACCCTTCATGGAGGGCGACCGCGTGGCGAGCCTGCTGGTGCGGGGGGAAACGGGCGAGGTGGTCCGCCACGACGCCCTCGAGTCCGAGTCGGGGGCTCTCCACCCGGAGGGCTTCGTCGCCTGCCGCTGGGTCCAGGTCTTCAAGCCGGCGCCGAAGGAGGCCAACGCCGAGCGGACCCTCAAGCTGACGGCGGAGACGCTCTTTCTCACCCTTGCCGACCCGTCCACCGAGAGCACTCCGGAGACGGCGCGCCTCGTGCGCTTCCTGGCGCTCCTCCTGGAGAGGAAGAGGCTTCTGCGGCCGAAGGGGCGCACGGCCGACGGGCAGCGCGAGCTCTACGAGCACGCCCGCACCAGGCAGATGTTCGAGGTGGCAGCGATCGACCTCGGGCCGGAATTCTTCGTCGCCGTGCGCGAGCAGCTCTCGGTGCTCGTCGGCGAGCCGGCGGCGGCGCCCGTGCCCGCCGGGGCGGCGTGAGTGTCGCCTGGAAGGCCTAGATCCGCACGGGCACCCCGTGCATTGTCAGGTAGTGCTTCAGGCGCGGCACGGTGAGGGTCCCGAAATGGAACAGGGACGCCGCGAGGGCGGCGCTGGCCCCGCCCTTCTCGAGGGCCTCGGCAAAGTGCTCCGGGCGGCCCGCGCCGCCGCTGGCGATCACCGGCACGCCCACCGCGTCGCTCACGCAGCGCGTCAGCTCGATGTCGTAGCCCGACTTCGTCCCGTCCCTGTCCATGCTGGTGAGCAGGATCTCGCCGGCGCCGAGGCCTACCACCCGGCGGGCCCACTCGACCACGTCGAGGCCGGTGGCCCGGCGGCCGCCGTGCGAGTACACCTTCCAGCGCGGCTCGGGCCCCGGCTCGAGCTTGGCGTCGATCGCCACGACGATGCACTGGGAGCCGAAGCGGTCGGACGAGTCTAGGACCAACCCCGGCTCGGCGATCGCCGAGGTGTTGAGCGAGACCTTGTCCGCGCCCGCCCTGAGCATCGCCTCGATGTCGGCCGCATCGCGAAGTCCGCCGCCCACCGTGAGCGGCATGAAGCAGCGCTCCGCGGTGGCGGCGACGACGTCGCGCATGATGTTGCGCCCGTCGCTCGACGCCGTGATGTCCAGGAACACGAGCTCGTCGGCGCCCTGCGCGTCGTAGGCGGCGGCGCACTCGACGGGGTCGCCCGCGTCGCGCAGCTCCTGGAACTTCACGCCCTTCACGACCCGCCCGGCCGTGACGTCGAGGCAGGGGATGATCCGCCTCGAGAGCATCAGCCCCCTTCCAGCGAAACGTCCGGCTCGAAGTTGACGGCGAGGCGGTAGACGTGGCCCGGCCTCATGATGAGGGGATGGTCCCGCGTGAGGTACTGCAGGTAGTGGATCTTCCCGAAGTTGGTGCGGAAGGTCGGGTCGGCGGACACGACCTCGGTCTCCTGCCAGGTGGCCTGGAAGTCGTCCTTGGCGACGCTGCAGCGGTGGCCGAGGGGTCCGAGGATGGGGGAGCCGGGCACGCGGTACTTCGAATGGGGGGCCGCGACCACCAGGACGAAGCGGAACTTGTCCAGGGTGACCTGCTGCTTGACCGTGTAGGCGAACTCGCAGGCGACCTTGCTGCCCGAGAAGTTCCACTGCACCTTCACGCTGCCCAGATTCTTGATGATCTCCTCCTTGATCGTGATGAGGTCGGGCTGCTCGTAGCGGAAGAAGAAGCTGTTGCGCATCCCGAGGCCGGTGACGCAGTTCTTGCCGTAGAAGGCCGGGAGGGTCACGTGGTCGCCGAAGGTGAGCTCGGGGAGCATCACGGGCAGGTACGTGTTGTTGGGCCAGTCGAAGACCCCGGGCGAGTGGGGAAACGCGAGCGCGTCGCTCGAGAGGGTCCCGCCGCAGCTGATGAGGGGCAGCGTCAGGTGCAGCCCGGACTCCGCGTCGCGGTACATGAAGAGGCCCTGCTCCTTGCGGTTGCTCTTGTCGA
>CAYNLL010000509.1:0-2741 GCA_964398015.1 uncultured Opitutaceae bacterium
CGGCCACGGCGACCTCCTGGACGACCTCGGCGACGGGCTCGACGCACGCGACGACCGGCTGACCCTTGTCGTCGAGGAAAATCACCCCGTCGATCGGCTTGAGTTCGCCGATCTTGATCGTCTGGCCCACGTTCAGGGCGGTGACATCGACCTCGATCGCCTCGGGAAGGTCCTTCGGCAGGCAGCGGATGCGCAGGACGTGCGACGCGATCTCAAGCACGCCGCTCTGGTTCTTGACGCCGAACGACTCGCCGACGACGCGGACGGGCACCCGGATCTCGAATTTCTCGTCTGCCTTGACCTCGTGGAGGTCGACGTGGAGGTAGCGGTCCGTGATCGGGTCGCGCTGGATCTCCTGCAGGAAGGAAAGGGCCTTCTCGGCCTTGTCATCGCGGCTCAGCTCGATCAGCAGGGCGCGGCCGGCGACGGACTTGAGGAGGCGCGTGAACTCCGGCACCTCGATCGAGAGCTTCTCGGGGTTCGAGTGCTTCCCGTAAAGGATGGCGGGAATGCGGTTTACCTTGCGCAGGCGGCGCGAGGCGCTGCGGCCGGTCTGGGCGCGCGTCGCAACTTTGAGTGTGAGCGGATTTTTCATGTTATCGTTCCCCCTGGTCCCCCGAGAATCGGGGGCAGGCGTAATTGAAGCGGGAGATTAGAAGGCCCACCCAACGTGAAATCAACCAAAACTTCACTTCGCCCAAATGAGCCGCGAAACGAACATCGCGTTGTTGGTGAACGTCAGGATATCGTCCACATCGCCGTGCGCGGGAACGACTTCCTTGAATTTCTTCCCGGGCGTGTCCCCTTCAACGTAAAAGGTCCGCCCCACGAGCTTCCTGCCCGCCGTCGTGAAGCACACGATGTCGGCCGGGACGATCTCCACGGGCGCGTCGGTGTCGTTTCGGATGACCACCTCCGCGCACCCGAGCACGTTTGGCTCGGGCTTGAGCAGGAAGCTTGAGATCGAGCAGCCCTTGAAAATCGCGGGATCGTCGGTGGCCTTTGCCTCCGGCTTCTGGACGGGCTCGGGCGCGCGGACGGCGTTGGCCGGGTTCGCGTCAAACGGCTGCATCAGCATTTCTTGGGACGCGGGAGGCGGAGCCTTGGCCGGGTAGAACGCGGCGACTGCGGGCGGAAGGCTGGCCTTGGACACCTTGATGAGGCCCTCATCGGCGCGGACGACGATGCTGTCGGCCTCGTCGGCTATGACCTTAGCATTGTGGAGCACCCGCCCTCCCTTCAATTCGAGCGTCGCCCACTGCGCGGGCGGGGCGGCTTCGGACCCGCGGGACGCCGGCGACATCAGGCACGCCGCCAGCATAATCCCGCAAAGGAGGGCTGCCGCGCGTGCCCGTGGCCTCATGGTGGCGCACTCTCTAGCGGCCCCGGAATTCGGAGGCAAGCCGTTTGGATTTCGGCTGGCAAGCGCCCGCGAGCGGGGCTAGGCTACAGAGCTGATGCACTTTGCCCTCAAAGCCGCCGGCCTGTGCGCCCTCGTGAGCATGGCCGCGACATTGCGCGCCAACGATCCGTCCTGCTGGGTCTTTCTCGGGACCTCCGCAACGGATGCCTCCCGGGGGATATACGTCGCCAAGCTGGACCAGGAAACCGGAGTGCTCTCGGCAGCCACCCGGGCGGCCGACAAGTCCGACTCCGTGTTCATGGCCTTTGCGCCCGACAGGAGGCACCTCTATTCGCTCGCCGAGGTACCCGGTCCCGACGGCAGGCCGGTCGAGGCCATCGAGACCTACGAGGTCGACGCAAAGGCGGGAACGCTCAGGGCCGTCGCCGAGCAGGTGGCCGGGGGGCGCGAGTCGTGCCACATCAGCGTCGATCCCTCGGGACGTTGCGTCCTCACCGCCGACTACGACGGGCCTTACGTGGAGGTTTTCCCTATCCTGCCGGATTCCTCGGTGGGTGCGCGGACGTGCATCGTGCGCCATTCGGGCTCGGGGCCCAACACGTCGCGCCAGCAGTCGGCCCACCCCCATTCGATCAACGTGGACCCCTCGGACCAGTTCGCGATCGTCGCCGACCTGGGCCAGGACAAGGTCTTTGTCTACAGGCTCGATGCGGCTGCCGGAGTGTTGACCCCGAACGACCCCCCGTTCGCCACGGTCGCTCCCGGCGCGGGCCCCCGCCATTTCGCGTTCCATCCCGACGGGAAGCACGCCTTCGTGATCAACGAGATGGGGGCCTCCATCACCGCGTTCACCTGGGACCGCGAAAAGGGAGTGCTGACGCCCTATCAGACGGTCCCGATCCTGAGTAAGGACTATGCCGGCTCAACCAATACCTCGGCAGAGGTGGTGGTGGGAAAGGGCGGCGGCTACGTGTATGGATCCAACCGCGGCGACGACAGCATCGTCGTCCATGCCTTTGATCCGGTGACCGGTAGGCTGACCTTCGTCCAGCGAATCACGGACGGGATAAGGGTTCCAAGGAACTATGCGATAGATCCTTCGGGCAAATGGCTCGTTTGCGGAAACCTGACGGCGAATACTGTGACGGTCTACAGGATTGACCCCCATTCGGGGCGCCTCGCGCTCACAGGATCCATCGGCGTACCCCAGCCCCTTTGCGTCCGGTTCCTCCAGGCCAATTGACGGCGAGGCTCCAATTTATTCTTGCCCGCGCCCCGGCGCTGTCCGTACTACAACCCCTCCGGCGCCTCAAAGGGGTGCGGTGAACATTGCCCGGTAGCTCAGTGGCAGAGCAGGTGACTGTTAATCACTTGGTCG
>CAYNLL010000510.1:0-2727 GCA_964398015.1 uncultured Opitutaceae bacterium
CCGAGCAGCGCCTCGGCCCAAGGGTCCCCCTCGGACGCCGCGGACGACCAGAACGCCAGCGCCTGGGCGCTCCCGGCAGACTGCTCGTTCGCGATGAGGCCAAGAAGCGTCGATGCCGGCGCGTAATGGAGGCCCGCCGACCTCTGCAGCCATTGCGAGGCCCTCGCCTCGTCGGCCGTCACGCCCAGCCCGTAGTAGCAGAGCACGCCCAGATCGTACTGTGCCACGCGGTCGCCCTGGGCCGCCGCTCGTGCAAACCACGCGGCCGCCCTCGGGTAGCTCTGCGGCAGGCCGTCGCCCTCCCGGTAGCGCCAGGCGAGGGCCGCGCTGTCCCGGACCGAGCCGAATTCGGCGCGGAGCCACTGCCGCCGGACGGCCCAGCCCCCCGGGGGCGAAAGCGCCAGGAAGGCCCCGACGAGGAGAAAACCGATGGCGGCCAGGGCGACCAACCCTCGCCGCACATAGCGCCCCGCGCTTGGGCGCGGCCCAGGGGGCGGCTCCGGTGCGTCGGCAGGCGCCGCGGGGACAGGCGGCGGCGCGGCAGGAAACGGCAATGGCCGGGGGGCCAGGCCCCCGAGGGGCGCCGCGGGAGAGGACGGGTCGGCGGCGCCGAACCGGTTGGGGCCCGCGGTGCCGCGGACAAAGCCAAGAAGGATGAGGTTGGCGAGGAATCCCAGCACCGGGACCAGGCAGATGAGCACCATCCATCCCTGCCGGTTGAGGTCGTGCCAGCGCCTTATCTGGGCCGCCACCGAGACCCAGCACGCCAGCAGCACGGCCGGGATGAGGACGAAGCTTGCGAGGATCGGCCAGACCGTGCCGACCAGCGCGACCATGGAGTCGAGCATGAGGGCCAGGGCGCCGCCGCACACCGCCGATATAAAGGTCAGCCAGAAACGCCTTCGACCGATGCGACCCTCAAACGACAGGTAACCCAGGTAACCGCGAAGCCTCATCGGTGGGCGAGCGTGCACGGCGACCCGGCATAGGCAATTGCGATTGGCAGGCCCCTCGGTTCACGCGGGCGACGGGCCGGGGCGCGCGCCCCGCGCCCGAGGCCCGGTCCCTTGCCGTCACGAATCGGAGGGCGGCTTGGGCTGAGGGGGGGGCCGGGGAGGGGTCAGCGCGCCGAACGGCATGAAGTGGGCGGCGAAACCGATCTTGTCCGCCCACTCTGCGATCGTCTTCGAGACCGGCGAGGTTCCGCTCGAGCCGCCATGGCCCGTGTTCGTGTCGATCCTGATGAGGACCGGGCCCGCGCTGGGGACGTTCCTCACGGCGTATTGGAGCTCGGCCGCGTATTTGAACGAATGGGCAGGGAACACGCGGTCGTCGTGGTCGCCCGTGGTGATGAGGACGGCCGGATAGACCGCACCCACCTTGATCGTATGAACGGGGGAATAGGCCCTAAGGTATTTGAACCCTTCGGGATCCTCGCTTGAGCCGTAGTCCGAGATCCAGGGGGCCCCGACGGTGAACGTGTGGAAGCGGAGCATGTCCATGACGCCCACGCCGGGGAGCGCCACGCGGCAGAGGTCGGGCCTCTGGTTGAGCACCGCGCCGACCAGGAGTCCGCCGTTGGAGCGCCCCTCGATCACGAGCCTGTCCCTCGCGGTGTAGCCCTGCGCCACGAGAAAGTCCGCCGCCGCGATGAAGTCATCGAAGACGTTCTGCTTGCGCTCCTTGGTTCCCGCCAGGTGCCACGCCTCGCCGTACTCGCCGCCTCCGCGGAGGTTCGCCTGGGCGTAGATTCCCCCCATCTCGAGCCATACGGCGGGCGGCACCGCGTAGGCCGGGGTGATGGAGACGTTGAACCCGCCGTAGCCGTACAGCCAGGCCGGGGTGGAGCCGTCGAGTTTCAGGCCCTTCCGCGCCGTGATGAACAGGGGGATGCGCGTGCCGTCCTTCGAGGGGTAGAAGACCTCCTTCGTCTCGAAGGCCGAGGCGTCGAAGGGCGTCGTGGGGCTCTGGAAGGCGGCCTGGGCGCCCGTCTCCAGGTTGCGGCTCATGATCGAGGGGGGCGTGAGGAACGACGAGAAGCGGTAGAAGACCTCGCTGTCGCCGGCCCTCCCGCTCAGCCCGGAGAGGGCCCCGATCCCGGGAAGGGCGATCTCCCCCAGGGAGGCGCCGTCCGCCGCGAACACGGAAAGGCGGCTCTGCACGTCGTGGAATGTCGCCACCACGAATTTTCCGTCCGCGAAGACGACCTCGTCGATGCTGTCGTCGGACTGGGAGACCGGCGTCTTCCAGTGCGCGGCGTCCGGCGCTCCGGTGTCGACGGAGACCACCCGGCCCCGCGGGGAATCCTTCGTCGTGAGCAGGTGGAAGACGGGGCCGGCGTTGCCCACGAAGCTGTAATGGGCGTCAAAGGCGTCGAGGAGGTGGACCACGGGGGCGTCCAGCCGGGGCGCGGCCGGGTCCGCGAGATCGACGTAGTACACGGCGTTCTGTGTGATTCCGTTCTGCTCCACCTCGATCACGAGATAGCGCCCGTCCTCGGTCACCTCGCCGCTGAAGAACCACTCGGGGTGGTCCTTCAGCTCGAATATCAGCCGGTCGGCAGCCTGCTCCGTGCCGAGGCGGTGGTAGAAGAGCTGCCGGCCCGTCAGCTTGCCGAAGAGCTTGTCGCCCTTGGCCGTTGCCGGGAAGCGGCTGTAGAAGAATCCGGCGCCGTCGTGGGACCACGAGGCCCGGGAGAATTTGACCCAGTGGATGACGTCGGCGGTG
>CAYNLL010000511.1:0-2724 GCA_964398015.1 uncultured Opitutaceae bacterium
GACCGCCGCCGCGTGCGCCGCCGGGTCCGCGGCGAGGGCGGGGCCCGCGATGATGACGCCGTGGACCGCCGGCGCCAGGCCCGGGACCTCCGAGGAGGTGAAGACCGGCGCCGGCGGCGCCAGGTGCGCGAAGAAGGCGTCCCAGTCGACGCCGCCCGCGAGCGCCGCCGCGGCGCCGCCCTCGTCCGCCAGCGCCCGGGGGTCGCGCAAGGGGACATTGAGGTGGACCGGCCCGCCGAGCGGCGCAAGGGTCCGCTCGACGGCGTGGGCGAGCGTCTGGCGAAGGTAGCGCAGGAGCGGCACGCTGGCCTCGGGAACCGCAAGCTCGTGGTGGAACCGCACGTGGGCGCCGTACAGGCGCTGCTGGTCGATCGTCTGGCCGGACGCGCAGGCCCGCATCTCCGGGGGCCGGTCGGCCGTCAGCACGAGGAGCGGCACCCCCGACTCGTGGGCCTCGATCACCGCCGGGAAATAATTGGCCCCCGCCGTCCCGCTCGTGCACAGGAGCACGACCGGCCTCATGTCCTGCTTCGCGAGGCCCAGGGCGAAAAAGGCCGCCGAGCGCTCGTCGAGGACCGGGATCGCCTCGATGCCCGGATGGCGCGCGAACGCGAAGGCCAGCGGGGTCGACCTGGAGCCGGGCGACACCACCGCGCGCCTCAGGCCCGAGCGGACGAGCGTCTCGACCGCGACGCTCCCCCAGAGGCAGTTGAGGTTGCGCAAGTCGAGGGACGGGGGGTGCGCGGGCTCCGCGTGCATGGCTCAGCCTCCGAGCAGGGCGTCCTGCATCGCCTTGAACTTGAGCTCCGTCTCCTCGAGTTCCCGCTCCGGCGACGACCCCGCCACGATCCCCGCCCCGGCGTACATCCGGGCGCGGCAGTCGTCGACCAGGGCCGAGCGCAGGCCGACGAAGAAGAGGCCGCCGCCCCGGGCGTCGATCCAGCCGAGGGCGCCCCCGTAGAGTCCCCGGGGGAAGGCCTCGAGTTCGGCGATGACGGGCACCGCCCGCTCGCGGGGCGTCCCCCCGACGGCCGGCGTGGGGTGGAGCGACTCGAGCATGTCGAGCAGCCGCACGTCCCCGGGCAGGCGGGCCTCCAGCGGGGTGTGCAGGTGCTGCACGTTGGAGAGGCGCTTGAGGTGGGGCCGCGCCGGGTACCTCAGGTCGAGCCCGTGCGGCGCCAGCCTCCTCAGGATCGAGTCGAAGACGATCCGCTGCTCCCTCAAGTCCTTCTCGCTGCGAAGGAGGCGCCGGCCGAGCGTCGCGTCCTCGCTCGCCGTGGCGCCGCGCCCGGCCGACCCGGCGAGGGCCTCGGTTGAGACGACGCCGTCCTCGACGCGGAGCAGGATCTCCGGGCTCGCCCCGATGAAGCTCTGGCCGGCCCCGTTGGCGACGGAGAAGGAGGTGCAGTCGGGGAACTTCTGGCGCAGCCCGTTGAGCAGCCCCAGCGGGTTGAGGGGCCCCGTCGCCCGCACGTCCTTCGCGCGGGCGAGCACGATCTTCTCGAACTCGCCCCGCTCGATGCGCTCGAGCGCCCGGCTGACCGCGGCCTCGTAGCTGCGCCCGCCGCCCACCTCCGACACCGACGCCAGCCCCGCGGGCTCCCCCGGGAAGTCGGGCTGCCTGAAGTCGAACTCGCGGAACTTCGCGTGGGCGCGCCACACGCGGCGAGCCAGCAGCTCGACCGGCGACTCGGCGTCCACCAGGATGTTGGCGACGGCGGTGGTGCGCCCGTCCCGGTGGGCCACCTGCCAGCGCGGGACGAAGAGGCTCGCCGCCTCGAAGGGCTCCCCCGGCGCGACCGAGTCGAGGAACGTGAACGCGGCGAAGAAGTGGGGGCCTCCGTACGCGGCGTCGTGCTCGCCGACGGCGATCGCATCCTCGAGGACCCGGTCGATGAAGCGCTGGCACTCCCTGAAGCGCCCGGGGCCCGACGCGGAGAACGAGAGCACGGACTCGGCCCCCGCGATCGCGCGCTCGGCCGCCGGGCGCTCGGCGTAGAAATGCCGCTCGCCCGGCTCGAAGATGGACTCGAGCACGGCCAGCGGGTCGAGGCTGTCGACCTGGACGGTGATGCTGACGAGCTTGGGGCGGCCGACCAGGGCCGCGCCGTCGCGGCACTCGGTAAGGAACCCGACCAGCGCTTCTGGCGAGGCGTTCGCTACGGGGTCAAGCGGCAGGATGGTCACGGGGCCTTCTGCGCCGCCGGCAGCGGCCTTGGGAAGAGGACGAGCGCCGGGGCCACCCTGGCTCCCGCCAGGGGCGACGCCCACCGCAGCTCGTCGAGCCAGGCCCCGGCCGGGGAGTAGCCGAGGACCTCCCCGACCCTGGCCGTGGCCGCGGGCATGACGGGCCGCAGCGCGACGCAGGCCAGGCGCAGGGCCTCCGCCATCGTCGCCAGCGAGGTCGCCAGGAGCGCCCTGTCGGCCGGCTCCGCGGACTTGCCGAGCTTCCAGGGGGCGCGCTTCTCGACGTAGGCGTTGATCGCTCGGACAAACGCGAAGAGCCGCTCCAGGCCCGTGTGGAACTGGAACTGCTCGAAAAGGGGGACATAGTCCCTGCGCGTCGCCTCCCACAGGCGGCGCAGCTCGGCCTCCGCGTCGCCATCCGGGCCGGCCGCCGGAACCGAGCCCGCGGCGAAGCGGTTCGTCATGTTGAGGACCCTGTTCACGAGGTTGCCGAGGTCGTTGGCGAGGTCGCTGCTGTAGCGCGTGAGGAAGAGCTCG
>CAYNLL010000512.1:0-2718 GCA_964398015.1 uncultured Opitutaceae bacterium
TAGCCGCGCTCATGTGCGGGGGCGGCGTCCTGTCCTACCTCGTCCTGATCCCGATGATCAAGTTCTTCGGGGAGCATCTGCCGGGACCGCTTGCGCCCGGCAAGATGCCGATAGCGGACATGCAGCCCGACGACGTGCGCGGGGCCTACGTCCTGTACATCGGCTCGGGGGCCGTCGCGGCCGGGGGCATCATCAGCCTCATCCGCTCGATCCCGACGATCTGGCACGGCCTGAAGGAGGGCCTTCGCGACGTCGGGATGTTCAAGCTCGGTTCGGCGGGCGAGCGGCCGCGCGGCGCCGCGGTGCCGCGGACCGAGAGGGACCTCTCCATGAAGTTTGTCGGGATCGGGATCGTGGGGCTGATCGCCGCCATCGTCGCGGCCCCGATGATCCTGGACGCGAGCTATGCCGTGAAGCTCGTGGCCGCCCTGCTGATCGTGGTGTTCGGCTTCCTCTTTGTCACCGTCTCGTCCCGCCTGACGGGCGAGATCGGGTCCTCGTCGAACCCGATCTCCGGAATGACGATAGCCACCCTCCTGCTCACGTGCCTCATCTTCCTCATCGTCGGCTGGACGGGAGGGGCGTACTACGTGACGGCGCTTTCGATCGGGGCCATTGTGTGCATCGCGGCGTCGAACGGCGGAAGCACCTCCCAGGACCTGAAGACGGGCTACATCCTCGGGGCGACGCCGAAGTACCTGCAGATCTCCATCCTCTTCGGCTCGTTCGCCTCGGCGCTTGCGCTCGGGCCGTTGCTGCTCGCGCTCAACAACGCCAAGGTGGTCTACGTGCCCGTGGCGGAGGTCGCCCCGGGCGGCCTCCACGTCGACGTGGCCGGGCTGACGACCTCCGAGAGGCTGTCGGGGCCCCAGGCCGCCGGCGATCCGAGGACCTACCTGGTGTGGCACAAGAGCGACCCGTCGGGGGGCGCCTCCGAGAAATACCTGGTGGATCCCCAGGGCAACGCCGTCTGGCTCGTGGACCCCGGGATCAACGGGACCCACACCCACCGCCCGGACGGCTCGTCCGTCCCGAAGTTCTCGGCGCCCAAGGCGACGCTGATCTCCTACATCATCAAGGGCATCCTCGGGCACAAGCTGCCCTGGCTGCTCGTGCTGCTCGGCGTCATGATCTCGCTCACGCTCGAGATGGCGGGCGTGCCCTCGCTCGCCTTCGCGGTGGGCGTGTACCTCCCGCTTTCCTCCTCGAGCCCGATCTGGGCCGGGGGCCTCGTGCGCTGGATGGTCGACGCCTACACCCGCCGCAAGCACCACGGAAAGAACCTAAGCGCGGAGCAGCTGACCGCGGAGGGAGACAAGAGCCCGGGTGTCCTTCTGGCGTCCGGGTACATCGCAGGCGGGGCGATCGCCGGGATCCTGATCGCCATCCTCGCGGGCGTGCCCTTCCTCGCGCCGATCGACAACAGCCTCAACGAGTGGGCCATGGCCCACAACCCTGTGTTCAACGGGCCCTATGCTGACGCCCTGTCGATGGTCCTCTTCCTGGGCCTGTGCTCGTTCCTCTACCTGGTCGGCAGGGAGAGCCTCCTGGGCCCCGGCAGGCGCCCCGGCACCTGACGGCTCAGAGGCGCTCCTCGACGACCGGGTTGGTGAGCGCCCCAATGCCCTCCACCTCCACCGTGACGGTGTCCCCCGCCTTGAGGAAGACCGGGGGCTTGCGGGCGAATCCGACGCCGTGCGGCGTGCCCGTGAGGATCACGGTCCCGGGCAGCAGCGTCTTGCTCCCGCTCAGGAACTCGATGAGCGCGGGCACGTCGAACACCATGTCATCCGTGTTGCAGTCCTGCAGGGTCTCGCCGTTGAGGACGGTCTTTATCGCCAGGTGGTTGGGGTTGGGGATCTCGTCGCGGGTCACCAGGACCGGGCCCAGCGGGCAGAACGTGTCGAAGCTCTTTCCCTGGCAGAACTGCCCGCCGCCGAGGCGGTTCTGCCAGTCCCTTGCCGAGACGTCGTTCGCCGCGGTGTAGCCCAGCACGAAGTCGAGCGCGTGGGCGCGAGTCGCGTTCTTGCATGCCCGCCCGATCACGACCGCGAGCTCGCACTCGTAGTCGACCTCGCTGCTCGCCAGCTTGCGCGGGAGCTCGATCGGGTCGCCCGGATTCTGGACGCTGCTCGTGCTCTTGAGGAACAGCATGGGCCTCTCGGGGACGCCCTTGCCGCCCTCTTCGGCGTGCCTGCGGTAGTTCAGGCCGATCGCCAGGATGTTCACCGGCGCCACGGGCGCCAGGATCTTGCCCGGGACCACGACCCTGTTCGTCGGCCGGAACGAGCCGAACAGGTTGCCGGTGATCTCGCGGGCGGTGCCGTCGGGCATGAGGGCGGCGTAGGCGGGCCCCGTCGGGCTCAGGTGGCGGATGATCCTCACCGCGCGTCCCCTCCGGCGCCGGCCTCGGCGAAGGCGTCCATCCCCACGCAGGAGCAGACCAGGTTGCGGTCGCCGTAGACGTTGTCCACGCGCCCGACCGCGGGCCAGAACTTCGAGGCCCGCGTCCAGGGAGCCGGGAAGGCGGCCAGCTCGCGCGAGTAGGGATGGTCCCATTCGTCGGCGCAGACGACCCTGGCGGTGTGCGGGGCGTTCTTCAGCGGGTTGTTGAGCCTGTCGGACTCGCCGCTCGCGACGGCCTGCATCTCCCCGTGGATCGAGATCATCGCGTCGCAGAACCGGTCGAGCTCCGCCTTCGTCTCGCTCTCGGTCGGC
>CAYNLL010000513.1:0-2708 GCA_964398015.1 uncultured Opitutaceae bacterium
CGAGGCGATCTACCGCTCCGCCGGGACCGTGATCCTCACGGACTCGCGCCCCCTTAACGAGATCGCCGCCCATGTCGTCCGCGTGTGGCGCAGGGAGGCGGAGGAGTTCGCGCGGAAGCGGGCGCCGCGGCAGGGGTGACGCCATGGGCGCCCCTCAGGACGAGCTCCGGCGCAGGCTGGAGGACTTGGGTTTCGACGAGGTGCGCTTCGCTCGCCTCGGGCTGTGTCCCGGCGGCGACGCCCTTCGCTCGTGGATAGAGCTGGGCTACCACGCCGACATGGACTGGATGCCGCGGACGGCCGACAAGCGGGCGGACCCTGGACTCGTCCTCGAGGGGGCGCGCTCGGCCGTGCTTCTGGGCGTGGATTATTTCCAGGGCAGGGGAGAGGGCGCCCGGGGCGGCGGACCCGGGGCGCCGACGTGGGCGCGCTACAGCCTCTACCGCGACTACCATGACGCAATGAAACCCGCCCTTGAGCGCGCCGGGCGCGCCATCGAGGAGCTCTACGGGGCAGGGCCGAAGGACTACCGCTACTATGTGGACACAGGCCCCGTGCTCGAGCGCGCGTGGGCCGCGGTCGCAGGCGTCGGCTTCATCGGCAAGAACGCGATGCTCATCTCGAGGCGCTACGGGAACTGGCTCTTTCTCGCGGCGATCCTGACTCGGCTGGACCTTGAACCGGATCCCCCAATCCGGCGCAGGGGCGAACCCGGTGCGGTGGGCCTGCTGTGCGGGAAGTGCACGCGCTGCATGGACGCCTGCCCCACCCAGGCGTTTCCCTCGCCGGGCGTCGTAGACTCCAGGCGCTGCATCTCGTACCAGACGATTGAGAACCGGGGGATCATCCCCAGGGGGCTGCGCCAGGCGATCGGCGGCAGGATCTACGGGTGTGACACCTGCCTCGACGTGTGCCCGTGGAACCGGTTCGCCGCCGAGGGGCGCCGGATGATCCTGGAGTCGAGGGGCGACATCGCCCAGCTCGAGCTCCGCGAAATCCTCGAGCTCACGCCCGAGCGCTTTGCAGCCGTCTTCCGGGGGACGGCGATCAAGAGGATCAAGCTGGCGGGCCTCCTGCGAAACGCCTGCGTTGCCGCCGGGAATTCAGGCGACCGCGGGCTGGTAGGCCCGCTCGTGCGGCTGGCCTCCCACGAGTCGGCGCTCGTACGCGCCCACGCGGTGTGGGCGGCGCTGAGGCTGGGCGCACGGCCGCTCCTGGGGTCGGCGGCGGCGGCGGAGAAGGACCCCGCCGTGCTCTCGGAATACGGGGAAGAGGAGGCGGGAGATCCGGTTTGTTGAATCGAGGACTGAAGGGCAAGGGGCGGCGCAGGAGGGCGCCATTCGAGGGGGGGAAGGGGGGCGTGGCCCGGGGAATTGCGGGCCACGTCACGCGGCAATTCAGGACAAGTGTCCGCGCTGGGGAGCGGGAGAAAAATCATTTGACACGGACACGTGTCCGAATATCACGAGTCTACCCCTATGAAACTACCTCGCATTCCGCAGGCTTTGCTTTCGCTTTGCCTCTCGCTTGCCGTCGCGGTGCCCCTTGTGCGGGCCCAGTCCAACGGCGGCGCGCAGACCCCTGCAGCCTCTACCCCCGCATCAGCACCCGCCGCCGTGGTCGCGTCGACTCCCGACACCTCCCCCAACGAGGTCGTGACCCTGTCGACGTTCGACGTCACTGCGGACCAGGCCCACGGCTACGTGGCCTCCGAGTCGGTGACCGGCACCAGGATCGCGAGCAAGATCGCAGATCTTCCCTTCGCGGTCGACGTTGTGACGGCGCCGTTCATGAAGGACTTCGCCGAGTTCACCCTGAACGACCAGATGGCCTTCGTCGCCGGGTTCTCGCCTTCCGAGATCACGGGGCAGTACCAGCTGCGCGGCTTCAGCTCGCCCGTCGAGCTGGTCGACGGCTTCCGCCGCATCGGCCTGATCGACACGGTCGACATCGACCGGATTGAGGTGATCAAGGGCCCGGCCGCCTCGATCTACGGGGCGATCCAGCCCGGGGGCGTGATCAACTACATCACCCCGCAGCCGACGTCCGTCCAGTCCGGCTCGCTTGAGGTGGACGCCGGCATGAACAACCTCCTCCGCACGACGCTTTCGCTGTCGGGCCCGCTCAACAAGTCCGGCACCCTCTTCTACAGGATTGACGGGGCCAACTCGTTCACCAACTACGCCGAGGCGTTTGCCAGCCAGCACCAGGACTTTGTCTCCGGGAAGCTCCTGTGGAAACCGGATGCGGCGACGAGCCTCACGGTGGACCTCGAGCACGACGAGCGCTACGAGCATCCGTTCAACCAGGTCCTCACCATTACGGAGAAACAGACCATGCCGTGGGCCGGCAACAGCATAACCGAGAGCCAGTACTACGGCATGGCGACCTCCAACCTTCTGGACTACGACTATGCGGGCCCTGAAAGCACCGACCACTACCGCGTGACGAGCGCGACACTGACGTTCCAGCACAGCTTCGGCGACATCTGGTCCCTCAAGTTCGGCGCAAATGCGTTCACGAACCCCTACTCTGACCAGCTGGTCGGCAGCGGCGCCTACTATCCCTACGGAACGGGAAACATCACCTTCTCCAACGGCGCGATCAGCAACGCCTTCACCCCGGAGGTGAAGGACCAGCCCCAGGTCGACTGGAAGCCCCAGCGCGGCGGCGGCATGCAGCTCGACAACCTCTTTGCATTCAAGGCG
>CAYNLL010000514.1:0-2704 GCA_964398015.1 uncultured Opitutaceae bacterium
CGATCTTCTCCAGCGTGCAGTCGAACTCGGTCCTCGGGGTCACCAGGCCGTCGTTGAGGGCGCCGGAAACAGCGACAATCTTGAATACCGAGCCCGGCTCGTACTCGTCGGCCACGGCGATGTTGCGCATCCTGCGCTGGTCCTCTCGCGAGAGCTTGTTGTAGGTGTTCAGGTCGAAGGACGGGTAGTTCGCCAGCGCAAGGATGAAGCCGGTCTGAGGGTCGCTCACGATGATGGTCGCCTTTTCCGGCGCGTATTTCTCGGCAATCGCGCGGAGTTCCTCCTCGGCCAGGTGCTGGACGGTGGCGTCGATCGTGAGCGACACGCTGAAGCCGTCGCTCGGAGGCACCTCCCGGGTGCGGAACTGCGCGAGCTCCCGGCTCTTGCCGTCCTTCTCCGATTCCAGCCATCCGTTCTCCCCGCGAAGGTAGAAGTCGGCGTAATGCTCGATGCCGGCGATGGGACGCTCCTCGCGGTCCACGTAGCCAATAACGTGGGCGGCCATCTCGTTGTGCGGATAGTCGCGGCGGTAGATGCGGCTCCCGTAGACCCCGCGGATGCCGAGCTTGGAGATCTGGTTGTAGACGGACTCCGGGACCTGGTCGCTCAGCTTGGCCCAACGGATCGGCCGATTCCCCTCCTTGTCAGGCTCATCGAGCTCCGTGTCGTCCTTGCTCTCCCCGGTCGAGTCGGACGGCGCCGCGGCAGCGGGCTCGTCGGAGGTCGTGAGCCCGAGGCGGATCACCATCGCGTCCCGCCGTGTGTCCGCCTTCACCGCAGCCGCCAGCGCCGCCGGGCGCGTCTTCGTGTCGAACGTCCGCTCCACCTCCGGGAGCGGAAGGCCAAGGAGCGCCGCAAGCTGCGGCCACTTGCCCCGGTCCTCGGGGCGGACCACCTGCGGGTCGACGCCGAGGACGATCACCGACCTGCTTGTCGCCAGCAGGGCGCCCTGGTCGTCGACGATGTCGCCCCGCCGCGCATTGTCCACGATCAGCTGGCGTCGCGCCTCGTCGACGGAGCGCAGCAGGTCGTCGCGGTCGATGAGGTGGAGCCAGACCAGCCGGAGCTCGAGCCCAGCGAACATCGAGAGCACCAGGCTCGCCAATAGGGCAATCCGGTAATTGGAGGTGAAGCCCTTCGACATTGGGGCTGGTGAGCTTCAGTGCTCGAGCGCCACGCGGAGGTTGATCGTCGCTGGCCCCTCTCCGAAAAGCTTTCGATTTTGGATCGCCGCGAGCCGGCCCACGGGGTCCTGAGTGACGCGCCGCACCTGGGTCTCCCCCGGGGGAACCAGACCCAGGTTCCAGTCGGAATTCCGTCGGTTCAGAACCGCCGGGTCCTGCTCCGCGGCTATCGCGGCATTGGTCTCCTCGATGTTGCGCTCGACGTCCGCGATCGCCGCCTCGATCACCTTGTTCGCGTTGGCCACCACCGAGATCTGGTGTCGCATCCAGACGGTCCCCAGGCCGATCGAGGCGCTTCCGCAGATCGCCACGAGGGCGTAGACCATGAATTGGTTAACAAATCCCCCGCAGCCCGTGGCGTTGTCCGCGCGCATCAGAGTTTCCGGATTGCACGGAGCTTTGCCGACCGGCTCCTCGGATTGGCCTCGATCTCCCCGTCAGCGGGGGTGACAGGCCGGCGCGTCAGCGCCTCGGCGAGCTGCACGCGGAGATCCTTGGGTGTCGAGTCCTCCGAGCTCTCGGGCTGCCCGCACATCCTGCGGAAAAACTGCTTCACGGGCCGGTCCTCGAGCGAATGGAAGCTGATCGCGCAGAGCACGCCGGCGGGCCGCAGCTTCGCGAACGCGGCGGGAAGGGCGCGCTCGATCGCGCCCAGCTCGTCGTTGACGGCGATGCGTATGCCCTGGAAGGCGCGGGTCGCCGGGTGGATCCGAAGCTCATGCCTGTCGCGGGCCGGGATAGCCGCGGAGATGATCTCGGCGATTGATGCGGTCCTTCCCAGCGAACCCGCTCCCCTCGCTCCCATCAGGGCCCTGACCACGCGGCGCCAATGGGGCTCTTCGCCGTAGTCGCGCACGGCGCGCACCAGCATTTCCTCCGTCGCTGTCTCAAGCCAGAGCGCAGCAGGAACTCCGCTGCGCGGGTCCATCCTCATGTCTGCGGGGCCGTCCGCGCGGAACGAGAATCCGCGACGTGGATCGTCGAGCTGGAACGATGAAAGCCCAAAATCAAAAAGAACTCCGTCAAAGCCCGAGTCCGCGATGGACCCCAGTCGCCCGAAGTCCCCGTCCAACAGCCGAAACCTTCCCGGAAACTCCGCCGCCAGTGCCCCTGCCCGGAGTGCTGCTTCAGGATCCCTATCAAGTGCAATTACTTGCACATCATTCGCCGCCTCGAGGATGGCCCGGGAATGCCCGCCGCCCCCAAACGTGCAATCGAGATACCGGCCGCCGGCGACAGGCGACAGGAATCCCATCACCTCGCGAAGGAGGACCGGCTGGTGACCAGGGGTCATGCTCTCTGCCCCGGACTCAAGGAGTTCAAGTGGCATCTATGAGGGTTCGCTCGCGCGCCTGGCGCCTGCCGGCAACGAGGCGAAGGACGAGGCTGTCACGGACGCGGGGCATGACGGTGGAGGGCGCGACGCCGTATTCTGAGGCGTCGATCCAGGCGGGAAACGTGCGGGAAACGGCCAACGAGGCTGCCTTCTTAAAGAGGGCTCCGGGAGTCGTGATACGTAC
>CAYNLL010000515.1:0-2700 GCA_964398015.1 uncultured Opitutaceae bacterium
CGCCCCGAAGGACGCCGACACGCTCGTCGTCGACTTCTTCCCCGACCTTCTCGAGCACATCGAGCTCCTTACGCGCCTCCCCGACGTGAAGATCAAGAGGATCGTCTTTAGGAAGGCGTCGCGCACCCACGGGTATTTTCTCTCGAGCAACGCCCACGCGCGCCTCGACACGTTCGACGCCGTCAACGTCCAGGTCTACTGGTATGACGAGCTCACGCACGACCTGTACCTCCACGTCTACAAGAAGGAGCACGGCTTCTTCGTGCGCGACGAGATGGGCCGGAAGTTCCAGGAGGCCACGATCCTCGCGTTCTACGGCTCCGCAGTCGGCCTGGAGAAGGCCGACACCGACCGCATCTCGGGCTTGGTCGAGAAGCTCTCTTCCTTCATCGGGCCGAACGTCGGCGTCCTCACCGGCGGCGGCGGCGGCGTGATGAGGCTCGCCACGGACCAAGCGCGCAGCAAGGGCGCGCTCACCGGTGCCTGCTTCCTCGAGCTCGAAGCCCAGCCCCCCGAGCTCGGCGTGGACTTCTTCAACACCTTCCAGGAGGTGTCGCGGCACTTCAGACAGAAGTGGTTTGAAGTCGCCGACTTCTGCATTTTCAACGTCGGCGGCGTGGGCACGCTGGAGGAGATCGGGATCGAGCTGTGCAACCTGAAGCTCGGCATCCGCCCGCGCATCCCCTACGTCTTCTTCAACTCGAAGTACTGGTCCGACCTGAGGCGGCAGGTGCGCGAGATGATCCGCACGGGCCGCTCGCCGGCGTGGATGGCGGACTACATCCTGTTCTCGGACAATCCCGACGAGGTCGTGGAGTTCTACCGCAAGAAGCTCCAAGTCCTTTGAACCCTGCCGAACTCCCGCGCTCAGTCCTGGTCGTCGGCTCCGGGGGCCGAGAGCACGCCCTGGTCCGCGCCCTCGCCGCCTCGCCCTCGCTCCCGCGAATCCTGTGCGCGCCGGGCAACGCCGGGATCGCCGAGGACGCGACGTGCTTCGCCGTCCGTGCGGACGACGTGGCCGGCCTTGTCGGGCTCGCCCGCCGGGAGAAGGCCGGACTTGTCGTCGTCGGTCCCGAGGTCCCGCTGGTCCTCGGCCTTGCCGACCGGCTGGCCGAGGCGGGGATCGCCGTGTACGGACCCGCCGCGGCCGGAGCCCGCCTCGAGGCCTCGAAGACCTTTACGAAGCACCTCCTCGTCAAGTACGGGATCCCCACGGCCGAGGCGGGACTCTTCAGCGCGACCGCTCCCGCCCTCGACTACCTGGCCACGCGGGCGGTCCCGATCGTCGTCAAGGCCGACGGTCTGGCCGCCGGCAAGGGGGTCGTCGTGGCGCAGACGCGCGAGGAGGCGCGGGCCGCCGTCAGGGACATGCTGGAGGGCGGACGCTTTGGCGAGGGCGGGCGCCAGATCCTGATCGAGGACTGCCTCGAGGGGGAGGAGACCTCGATCCTCGTCGTCGTCTCGGGCCGTGACTACGTGATCCTTCCTACGTCCCAGGACCACAAGAGGATAGGTGACGGCGACACGGGACCCAACACGGGCGGCATGGGGGCCTATTCGCCGGCCGAGGTCGTTACCCCCGCCCTGCTGGAGGCGATCGAGCGCACGATCGTGAGGCCCTCCGTCGACGCGATCGCCGCCGAGGGGATCGACTTTTGCGGAACCCTCTTTGTCGGCATCATGCTGACGGCCGAGGGCCCAAAGGTACTTGAGTTCAACACGCGCTTCGGCGACCCCGAGACGCAGGCCGTCCTTCCGCGCCTCGAAAGCGACCTTCTCGCCCTGCTCTGGGCGGCGGCGACGCGCGCGCTCGGGGCGTTCCGCCTCGAGGTGAGGCCCGAATTCGCCCTCTGCGTCGTGATCAGCGCCAAGGGATACCCGGGGGCGCACCCCACGGGCGACACGATCGTCCTTCCCGCGGCGCTCCCTGAGGGGGTTGTCGTCCTGCACGCCGGCACCCGAAGGGGCGAGGACGGGCGGCTCGTCACGGCGGGGGGGCGGGTCCTGGGCGTCACCGCCGTCGCCCCGACGCTCCGCGGTGCCGCCGACCGCGCCTACGCGGCCTGCGCCGCCATCGCGTGCCCGTCGAAATATTATCGCAGTGACATCGGCGCCCGGCAATTAAGACGGCTGTGAAACGCATCGCCCTCCTGCTCGCGGCCGCCGCGGCGGCCTCCGGCGCCCTCGCGGCGCCCGCCGTCTCCGGGATGCGCGACCTGGGCCAGGGCCTCTCCTACTTCCGCGTGCACGAGCTCCCGGCGGACCTTCCCACGGCCGCAACCGGACACGCCGGCCCCTGCGTTCTGGACCTGCGCTTCGCGAAGGCGGACGACCCGTCGGCCGCCGCGCTCAAGGCATGGATCCGCTTCAACGCCACGGCCCGCACGCCTGTTTTCGTCCTCGAGAACCAGGCGACGAGCCCCGCGCTTCTCGCCGCGGTGCCCGTCGGCACGGCCGGCCTGATCGTGCTCGCCCCCGAGTCCGCGAAGCTGGGCCCCGACGTCGCGGTGGGCGTCGCCCCCGACCTGGACCGGCGCGCCTACGACGCGGCCGACGCCGGGGCGCCGCTGGGGTCGCTCCTGCGCGACTACCCGGACAAGCCCCGCGTCGACGAGGCGTTTCTCGACAAGGCCCACATCCCGGACGGCGAGGCGCCGGAAACGGTGGACGAAGACGGCGCCTACACGGCCGAGGCGCCGC
>CAYNLL010000516.1:0-1524 GCA_964398015.1 uncultured Opitutaceae bacterium
ACAAAGTTGCCCTCGTCAGGGGAGGGGCAATCTGCCCCTCGCCCTGAACCCCTCCTGACCACCGCCGCGCTGCGGCTGCGTCAATGGCCATGGGCCGCTCAACAAAGCGTCCCGGCCGTTCCCCAAAAATCATCCTATGAGCCCTCTCAGTCGTCCGAAAACACGTCGCCAGTTCAGGCATCCTGCCAGCCGGTCAAAGAGCCACAAAGACGACAAACGGGAGGGCGAGGCACGCCAACGAACAACATTCGTGCCGGTGCCGTCGCCGGAGCACCCGAGCCCCAGGCGCTCCTTTGGACCCCTACAGGGACACGAATATACCGTCAACGGCCGGGCCTGGAAGCGATGCGAAGGCGGGGAGGAGTTTGCAGACTTTCTGGAGAGGCAGGCCGAACTTCGCGGCTGGTATCGGTCGCAGACCAAGCGCAAGGGCGTGGCAGTCGAGATGAAACGCCAAGTGACATCGCCCATCGAGATCCTGACGACGACTTTCTCTCCGTGGCTGTCGGATTGGACGGCGGACGAGATCACGGCGAATCGCGACCCGAGGAAGGCGCTGGCGGCAATCAGGACGAAATGGCTGGAGAATGCCCAGCGTCTGCTCCGTGGCCTACGTTATTTTCTGGGTTATGCTTTTCATTGCGACACGGACGATCCGCATTTCGACCTGTGTGTGACCCGGCAGGACGGCCGAGGTGGCCGAATTGGGAAGCCTGGTCTCCAGCTTGTCGGACCCTGGTGCTGCGGAACCGACGCCCAGTTGAGGGCCGGGGCGGAGATCAGTCCGCACAAACGCCAACAGATGAAGAACAGTGTAGCCAACTTTCGTTATCGCTATGGAGAGAAGGCTGTACCTCTGGACGTGTCGTTGGCCCGAGCGCTGGATGCGGCGGCCGAGGCTGTGATTGGTCCAGAGCTGCTGAATTACCGCAGAGCTTACGCCCAGAGCGTGCCCGAACTGGAGCGCAAGCACACAGCCGCACAGCTCGCAGCTCTTCAAGCCGCAGAGGCGAAGCTGCGCGACCGGTTGGAGCCGGAAACCAGGCCCGAGCCTGCTGCGCCGGAGCAAGAACACAATTTGCCACCTCTCTAACACTGAGCGGGGCAATCAAAGCAGGATAAAACCAATGAAAAGTACGATATATAACGGCGTTATACGCCTACTAGAAAAACCCATCGTGGTGAACGGAAAGCCATATCCGTTTGCCTTTGATAGCGACATACCGGAGGACCTTCACACGTCCTTCCGGGTTGTGACGACCACCGACCCGTCCGCTCACACCAATGAGTCGCTCGGGGAAATGATCGACGACAGCAAGCACCGCAAGTTGATGGCAGACCTAGAGAAGTTTGAAGGCCGTCCTCTCTCGTGGCTTGTTGTCCACCCTGAGTCTGCCAAGGGCTCCGGCTCAACTGGCGGCGCTCGCCGGGCGCAGTTCGAAAAAGGCCCGGATTTGGAGCCGACCAAGGCCAAAGCCAAGGAACCCGAGAAAGCCCGGGAGCGCGCTCCATCCCGTGAGAAGG
>CAYNLL010000516.1:1534-2694 GCA_964398015.1 uncultured Opitutaceae bacterium
CGCCAGAGCCCGAGCCGGAACCCCCTCATCGGGGACCTGAGCCAGGCACGTTCTAACCGATCAAACGCGAATCCAAGTGATGGTCTACATCCGAAGGACTGACTGCCATCCATGATCCCGCCAAACGCCCGCTCAGCGCAATACCCACATGCGTCTGGGCGGGCCAGCGCGGACTATCTTATGTCTCGCTCTTGCTTATCGCCGAAATCCGATTGCTCCCCTCATGCATTGGCGGGTCGTATGCGGCTAGAAGCCACCGAGGGTTTGGCCGCGCATATAGGCGCCCAACCATCATCCCTGCTTTTTTCGAGATGCCTTGGCCAAGAGCGCTTCCACGACATCCAGAATCTTGTCCTGCTCCCGATGGGGCAGGCTCTGAACCTGTTCGAAGGCCTCACGCACACGACCTTTCGAGAGAACAGATTTTGTCGGCTTCGCTTCCCCAAGAACTTCGTCAACAGACAAACGGAGGACCTTAGCAATTCGAACAACAACGTCAGACCTTGGCAGGGTGCCGGTGCGTTCCCAATAGCTTACACTCGTCGGCGCTTCTCCAATCTGCCTCGCCAATTCACGCAAGGTTATCGCAGCCTTTTTTCTCAGGGAACGAAGATTGTATTCTACGGGTTTGGGCATGTTTCGGAAGAGGGTGGCGAGGCTTCGCTGGAGAATCGCCCGCGTTCCAGAGTGCAATGTCTACAGCTCCCGAAAGCGACAAGGAAAGATAGGCCTTGCAACGTGCATATAACAGCACAGACACGTGCAGTAAAGACACCGCTATATCGCGAGGAATCACACTATGTCTCAAGCCGCTGAACATCCTTCACCCTCCGATAGCGAAACGGACGCGACAGTCTTGGCATGGGTAGTGGACTTCTATTGCCGGGCGTTCGTGGCCGATCCGGCCACAACGGACTTTTTGCGAGAGCATGTGTGCGTCCGCGCCGACGCTTCGGATGTTCTCCGTTTGGGATATGCCAATCGGACATTGGGCGCGGCCCTATCTGTGACCCCTGAGGGGCGCGCCCTGAAGATCCGCCTGCAATCTCTAGGAGTATTCCGCCAGGAGACTGGCCACGAGCACCTGAATGGCTGTCTCGTTTTTCCGTTAACCGATCCTGCTGGCGATGTCATTCAACTTTGCGGCCATCGTCTGGCCG